>CBDUBU010000006.1:0-36453 GCA_965365465.1 uncultured Rhodothermaceae bacterium | reverse complement strand
CTAGCGTTAGTCGCTTCGCTCGTTTACCGGGTGGCGAACCGAGCGTAGAAAGGCCGAGCCAGTTGCCCCCCGGACGAGCAACACGTACAATGTGGATACAGGCGTTTTGCCTTTCAGCGTAGCCTGTCCATAGAGCGAACGAGTTCGATGTCCCGCTCGATGGATTTCCGCGCCAGATAAAACAAAAGGTATGCTATGATGGGAAGCGCCAGCGCTGTCATCCTGGAGATATCCAGACCTTCCTGCCGGACGAAAACCAGTTCACCGGACATGTAGAGCAGGCCGTAAAGAACCACCATGAGCAGCAGGGTTAGCATTTGTGCATACACAACCAGTTTGCGCTGTTGCGCACGCTTTTTGTACATAAAGATGGAGCCAAAGGCAAGCACGGCTGTTGCGATTGTCAAGAGCAGCATCACCAGGGGAAACCAGCCGAAGCTTGCCGCCTCGCTCCCGCTCCAGATGGCATCAAAAAACAGCAGGGCCAGAAGCGCCATAGCGCCGAGGGCCAGGTAAACAGTCTGAATTCGCTGAATCATGGATCAATGAAATTGTGTGCTATCGGGGCGGCGGTTAGCTGCCGCCGCACCTCAACGTCCAAAAGAACCGAGACCTGGCTGCCGTGATATGAATGCTCAAACCCGGCTATGCAGGTTGCAGACCTGGCCCCGCCATTCCAACATCAGGCAACCTACTGTGCATCAGGATGCGGCCATCCGGCGGCGCACCTTTTCTGCGACGCAGTCAGCGTACTCCATCGTGCTGCTGCTCCCGCCGAGGTCGCGGGTCAGGCAACGGGCTTCTACAAAGGTATCGTAGAGCGCCTGCTGAATAGCTGTGGCTGCTTTCGTTTCGTCGAGATGCCTTAGCATCATCTCCGCCGACCGGATCAAGGCAGTAGGATTGGCAAGTCCTTTCCCCGCAATATCCGGAGCGCTGCCATGCACTGCTTCAAAAACGGCGTAATCGTCGCCGATATTTGCTCCTGCTACAACGCCAAGCCCTCCCACCAAGCCTGCAGCCAAGTCGCTCAAAATATCGCCGAACAAGTTCGTCGTTACGATGTTCTGGTACTTTTCCGGATTGACGACAAGCTGCATACACATATTATCTATGATCCGGTCCTGAAATTCGATCTCAGGATACTCCTGCGCCAGGTCACGTCCTATCTGCAAGAACATTCCGGAGGTGACTTTGAGGATGTTAGCCTTATGCACCAGCGTAACCTTGCGCTGTCGATGACGCCGGGCGTATTCGAAGCAAAACCGAATGATCCGGCTTGACCCCCGGCGCGTGATGCGCGCTATGGAGTCCGCAACCTCCAGCCGTTCATCATAGTTTTCAATTCCAGAGTATAATCCCTCCGTGTTTTCCCGAAAGATGGTCAGGTCGACGTTCTCAAAGCGCGTTTGGATGCCGGGAACCGTCCGGCAGGGGCGAACGCTGGCATACAGATCAAGTTTTTGCCGGAGTTGAACGTTTACGCTCTTGAAGCCTTTGCCAACCGGCGTCGTGATGGGGCCTTTCAGGGCAATTTTATTCGCCTTGATGGACTCCACGACAGGCTCCGGAAGAGGAACGCCATACTCCTCCATGGCATCTGCTCCTACCTTGTCGTGAACGTCCCATTCCAGCGCAACACCCGTTGCATCCAGCACGGTAAGGGTAGCCTGTACTACTTCCGGGCCGATCCCATCCCCCGGCAGCAACGTAATGCGATGTGTCATGGTCAGTAGTTTGTCTCTGGTGGCGCAGAAATGTTGGATGCCGTTAAACTAAAGCTCCCAGGGATTTCATGCATCAACCGCCAAAACAAAAAAGCCCCGCAGTGCAGGGCTTTTTTAGTGTACTCAGGATGGATCCTGAACTACTGAGGCAACTGCCGCTTGGTGGAGTAGTTGATACGCAACGTACCTGCTTCACGAAGCTCCTGCTGCAAATCCGTTACCACTCCCATCTGCGAGCTTTCGTCCACACGAAGCGAGACGATCAGCTTCGGCTGTTCTGTGAGCTTGTTGTACATGATCGTGCGCACGTCCGACATGATGGGAACGAGAGCATCATCGATCTGCACAGCCGTATCACCGATGCGGTTACCTTCCAGACGCCTCGGTCCGATGTAGACATAGGAGACCAGGCGTTTCTGATCAATTTTCGTGATCGCCTCCGCCTCAGGAAGGGTCGTCCGCACCTGGATCGTCGTCTCCCGCAACACCGTACTGACCATAAAGAAGATCAGCAGCATGAAAATGATGTCAGGGAGAGAAGCAGTCGGGATTTCCTGCTTGGTATTAACCTTCTTTTTAAAATGCGATGACATTTGCTTTCTCGCTTTTCTGTGTTATCCAGGAAACGAAAACCCCGCCGGGGCTACGCTGCCCGAATGCTGGAACAACGCTTTGCCGCGCCGCAATCATGAACCGGGATCAGGCTCGGCAATAGAGATGTTTGCCTTTATCTTCTCTCTGATGACATTCTCTTCATCGCCTACCAATTGCGCCCGGTACTCGTCATAATTCGGGAAACCTATCTGGCGGGCTTCGGCGTCCCAGATTTCGCGATAGGCCATCCAGACCTCGTCCAGAACCTGGATATACGTGTCGTAAGGAGTCTGCCGGGTCGTCTTCAGAGAAATCACGGCCTTATCAGGATCCTCGGAATACTCCGGATCCTGACCATAGTTGGTAACGTGCTTCAGAACTTCTGCCCGAATACGGTTCACGGCAGAAGGTTTATCCTCCAGAAGCACCTGACCCTGCTCATTGACAAGGATTTTGAGCATGTTCCGCTCCCGAACGGGAGGCGGATCCACCTCCTGATCCAGTTTAGGCGGCAACGTCATACCGATGCCGGTATCCACGTCAATCGTTGTCGTAACCAGGAAGAAAATGAGAAGCAAGAACGCAATGTCGGCCATAGACGCGGTCGGGATCTCCGCTTCGCGGCTCTTCCGCTTCTTAAGTAATCCGGCCATAATGTTCGAGATATTGTAAATGGTGCAAATAATCCGGCGCACATTGTGATTGATGTACGCGCCAGGCCGTTAAAAGCTGAGCAGGCTTCGGACACCCGCAATGAGCAAGGCCACGGCAGCAAGGCCGAGCGAAATAACGGTCGCCCAGACGCCAGCCTCGACCCAACTGCCCATCATAAGCCCCAGAAGCCCCATCAGCAAGACGGGAACAAGGATAATCACAACGCTCAGGAGGCTCACTTTGCCATACATGAGGCTGCGCAGGCCAAAAAGCGCCACAACCAGAATCGCTACGACGATCAGGATGACAACGGCCCACATGACATAAGGAAGAATCGCTTGCATAATGTATTCTGCTCGTTAAGCGCACCCTTCCAGGGTGCGCAAAGAGGATGAGGTCAGATTTTGGTCTTCGTGAGGTCCGGGCCAGTTCCTTTTTCCGGGCCAACCGGCGTAACCCTGCTCTTGACCAGCGTGCCTGCTTCAGCCTTTGTCAAGGGGCGGCCTGCCTGCAGCAGCACAAGCGAATCGATCAACTCGATGGAAGCTTCTTCCATTTCCACCACGATCCGGTCCACTTTGGAAACCGCGTAGTTGTAGAAGAACTGCAACACAATGGCAACGATCAGACCGAACACCGTCGTGAGGAGCGCCACCTTGATGCCGCCGGCGACGAGGCTCGGAGAGATGTCACCAGCCTGCTGGATGGCGTCGAAGGCTTCAACCATGCCGACCACTGTTCCGAGGAAGCCGAACATAGGAGCAACACTGATGAAGAGAGAAAGCCAGACCAGGCCGCGCTCCAGGAAGCTCATTTCAATAGAACCGTAGGAGATAACTG
The DNA here is from genome assembly GCA_965365465.1 of uncultured Rhodothermaceae bacterium. GTDB lineage: Bacteria > Bacteroidota > Rhodothermia > Rhodothermales > DASSAV01 > CBDUBU01. The sequence continues at coordinate 32,638 of CBDUBU010000006.1, read as the reverse complement.
CCTTTTCTACAGCTTCGATGCCTTCGTCGGCGCGGAGAAGACCGGCCTGAAAGACAGAGGCCACAGGGCCGCGCGTGTTGGCGCAGACTTCTTCCGCAGCCGAGATGCCGCCTTCCTCTAACGCCTTCTTCACACGCAGGATGAACTTGCGTGTATTGATGTCGGCGCGGTTCAGCGTAATGATTCGCTCAAAGGCGATAGCAAGACCTAAAATGAAACAGATCAGGATGGGCCACATGAAGTCGCCACCTTCGTTGAAGCGTTGAACCAGAACGTTGATGAGACCGCCGTCGTTGGTCGTAGCTTCCACTGCCTCCTGCGGCAGCATCATGAGCAAGCTCAGATTCATGGATACGTTCCTCCACTAAAAACAGGATGATTGAAGAATTATTGGACAGGTTTCGTCGCACCGGTGGTGGGAGTCCGACGCCAATATAATCATCGCAACGCCAGAAGCGCTACGATGATGCGCTTTAAGCCTTATACGTAAACGCAAACTGCCAATACCGTCAGGTTTGAGCGGGTTAAATCCGACTTCCCACGGAAAAATGAGCCGGGGCACAGGCATCGACCGTTTTGAAAGCCCTTTTTCCAGGCATCCGGATCGCCCCTGCTTTATTCACAGTCAGACGCCCGGGAATAATATTGATTCTTTACGGCACTGTCAATTACGCATCCGGCAAACATCTCGCAGATAGACACGGCATCCCGGCAGAAGTTGCTCTCGCTGCCCGCCACAACTTGCCGTCAGCGGCCGTAGTCTGCTGCCAGTTCTTCCGCCGAGCGCCAGAGTTTCATTGCTTCCAGCACATCCTGATCGATCTTGTTTGTAATCGGGTACCACACCTGACGATCAAAGAGCCGCCATCCGAGGTAGCCCTTTAATCTTGTTTCAAGGATATTCCGATCCGCTTGCACCTCGGCATTTGTGAAGAAACGCTGCGTATCCTCCTCCACGGTCTCCTTTGCCGGCTCTGTTTCAGCGACATGGATACCCTGCTGCGCTGCAAACGCCAGAAAAGCATCGAACATATCGTCGTTCACCTCATAATCCCGAACGAACGCTTCCCGCTTTCCATCCCAGGCACGGTGCAGTTCGCTGCCGTTCTGGTCCAGCCACTCCCGCACAAAGTTGTTCTCGATTCCACGGGCGACTATGGCCTGCAAGAAAGATGAGGCGGAATCGAGTTCTACAATGTAATCCGGGAGAATACCTCCGCCGCCAAGCACGATGCGCCCTCCGTCCGTAGTAAACTTAAGGGAATCAGGGACATCCGACAGGATTTCAGAGACATGGTGCGTTTCATCGCCTTCACGGGCTTCGCGTTTTTTCTTGTAGTATTCGTCCCGATCCCCACTCTCGTAAGGGGTCTGGATGAGGCGTCCGGAGGGCGTGTAGTAACGTGAAATGGTCATCCGGAGCACGCTGCTATCCGCCAGCGGGTACTGGCGCTGAACCAGACCTTTCCCAAAGGTGCGGCGCCCCACGATGAGCGCCCGGTCATGATCCTGCAGGGCGCCTGCCACGATCTCGCTCGCTGACGCCGATCGCCCGTTGACCAGCACGATAACCGGGCTGTCTTCCATGATGCCTTCGCTCCGGGCAGAAGAAGCCTGATTGAACTCAGGGTGACGGCTGCGAGCAGATACAATGACCTGATTCTCTCCAAGAAATTCATCGCTGATCTGGATGGCCTTGTCCATATAGCCGCCGGCATTGTCCCGCAGGTCCAGAATCAATCGATCCATACCCTGGCCTTTCAGGTCAGTCAAGGCATCCCGGAATTCCTGGTAGGTAGTCCGCGCAAACCGGTTGAGACGAACATAACCGGTGTGATCATCGATCATATATGAAGCATCCAGCGTAAAAAGCGGAATCTTGTCACGGGTGATGGAGATGTTAACAGGGCTGTTATGGCCGGGCCGCTTGACGATGACTTGCACTTTCGTTCCGCGCGGGCCTTTCAGACTACGCTGAACATCTTCGGTCGTAAAACCAATCGCCGAAGCGCCGTCCACAGCGATGATGCGATCTCCTGACAGCAGACCCGCTTCCTCGCTCGGTCCCCCCGGAATGACGCTGATCACCATCAAGGTATCTGCTCCCTCCGGACCCTCGACGAGTTCGTACGAGATGCCGATTCCCTCAAACGATCCGTTGAACTCCTCTGCTACCCTGCGCATACTTTCAGCGTCTATGTAAACGGAATGAGGATCGAGTTCCCTCAGCATACCTCGTATGCCGCTTTCCGCCATGTCTTCCGTATCGACTTCATCTACATAATGCTCCTGAATCATCAGGAAAGCAGAGCGCAGCTTCTGAAGGTGCTGGAACGTGTTGTCGCCTGAAACAGCGGACCCTATCCCTAGCCCGAGAAGCAATCCGGCAAAAAGAAAGGAAACCCCGAGCAAGATCAGCGATTTTCTACGCATGGTTTACCAAATACCTGAGATCTGAACAAACTTTTCCTGTAACGCCGGGAAATCCAAAGCGTTCTGAGAGGGACATTTATAACGCCTTACGCAAGCAGACGGGCGAGAGATCCCTTTCCGGAAACGATCATCCGTCCCCGTTTTATCATGCTTACAGGGTCGTTCATTTTGTATCTTTAACGGATTCCTGTGCAACCGGACGCGCACGCCCCGCAGCAAATAAGTCTTCTATAAAAACACATCTCATTGGGACGCTGGATTTCTATCCCCTTACTCTTCACCGTTATCCTTTTCGCAGCAGGCGGAGTTCTCTGGTATTTCTCGGTCGGCCTGGAAAGACAGCCGCCGCAGACCTATGCTGTTGAGGGACTTTCCGAGCCTGTGCGCATCGGCTGGCACGAACAGGATGCCGTGCTAATTCAGGCCGAAAATCAACGCGACGCCCTGACGGGTCTCGGTTACGCACACGGGATGCAACATGCCTGGTCCATCGTACTCTGGCGTCAGGCGGCTCTGGGCCGGCTCGGTGAATGGTTCGGAGAGAGCGTGCTTGGCATAGATCGCCTTACACGCAGGATCGGGTTATCCGCGCTGGCAAAGGAGTCCTATGATGCGCTTCCGGAGGATCAAAAAGACTTGCTCGTCGCCTACACGCGCGGCCTCAACGCTGCGCTAGGCAGCATGGATGTACTTCTTTCCGAACAGATCGCCTTGCTTCGAATGAAACCCGATCCCTGGGAGCCGTGGCATACGCTAGCGCTTGAGCGGCTTTTCGCATGGTTAGGAACCACACCTCCTGCCATACCGGCCGCCGCCGGCGCCGACGCACGCGCTTTCTTTGAATCCGATGGGCGCCTACGCGATTTCCTGCACCTGCATGGCTTTGAAAACAGTGTGGCCTGGACGGTGCAGGATTCATCCGAAACCTATCTCGTCCAGCGTTACGTGTATGGATCGACTTCCCTCCCACTGTTCCAGGCCGTAGTGCTGCAATGGGAAGGCGCTGCCATCAAGGGGCTTTCGCTGCCGGGAACTCCTTTTCTTCCAACCGGGCAAAGCTCGGAACGCGCCTGGACCCGGTTTATCACCAGCACTTTTCAATTAGACAAATCCGTACAGGACACGGTAAACAACTTGCTTCTCTACGACCGGGTGACAGGACGGAACGGGACGGAACATCTGCTTACCTTCCGGCGGGCAGGAACTACGCTGTGGTTCGATCCGCCTCCTTCTAATCCTACGGAGCAGCAATTACCTGATTCCCTGAATGCAGGGTCGGCGCTTGCGACAGGTACCATACAGGCTACCCCTGACTCTACGTGGTCGCTTCACTGGAGCGGTTTTGAACCTGTCAGTGACTGGCCGGCGTGGCATACGCTTCTAAACGGCGCAGAAAGCGACTTTCGCCTGCTGGACGGCGATGGCCTGGACATGACGGCGGACGGTGCATGGAACGTTGCCGGCAATCCTCGCACCGTCGAGTCTTACGAGCATGGCATCCTCGCAGGCAATACTTCCTGGAGTCGTTATCTGGCGCAGGCGCTCAATGCGCTTCCGCCCGGTGGACGCGCCCCCGGCGGTGAACCTCTCTGGCTAAACAATTTCTACAGTCCCTGGGCGGCCGAACTTGCCCCGGCGCTCATTGCCTCGGTTGATTCGGTTCCCGGCAAGTCCGGCATTGTGCAGGATGCCCTGACCTATCTCAATAACTGGGATTACACGTATGACAGGGCAAGTATTGCCGCCTCCATATTCGATATGTGGATATCGCTTTACCGGGACAGCACCGGCGCCTTGCCGGCCCAGACCATCCCCGACACCGTTTATTTCGAGAATGTGCGTCGCTACCGTATGCTGCTTCAAGCTGTGCAAAAACTGGAAACGGAATTTGGAAGGGATCTGAGCCAGTGGCGATGGGAAGCAGCACGGCCCGATATACGCCTTTTCCCGGTCTGGTCGGCGGACACCCTGACCGGGCTCAGAGGAGAACTCCCTTCGCAGCAGCGTTTTGCGCCTGTAGAACTGCCGGGCAGAGGGCATCCTTCTACGCTTTACTGGGGGCCTTCACCCGTACAGGGCGCACGCTTCTCTCCGGCAGCATGGGAAAGCTGGACCAGCACGGCAGCATGGGACCAGCTTCAATACCGAAGATATCACATCGACTTCCATTCGTTTCTGGGACGGTACGAGGTATCAACACGCATCCCGGATCCAGTGACCCTCACGCCTTCCGCCACACCGCACGCTACGACAACCCTTGCGCCGGCAGGTTGAATACCCATGCTGTTATTCCACGAACCCCCACTCGGTGTTGCTCGACCATTTGACGCCCCACCCCGGCTCAAAATCGACAATGCTCTGTGCAGCGATACTGCGCCCCCGCGCCCACTCCAGCATATTCCTGATGTTGCCATCCTGCACGATCATGCTCAACCGAATCACATCACCCGGCGCATGAGGCGTCGGCTTTAACTCAGTCCAGGGCAGCGCTGCCTCATACACATAGCCATCTTTCAGCCGCTTTACCACCACCTGGGACCCTTCCAAGCGGCTGTGCTCGGCCAGCCAGGCGTAATCGACAGGGGCGGCATGTACAAAATAGAATTCCGGCGTGCGAACGCGCAGTATTTCAGCCCCTCCTCCTTCTACCGGATAAATGATATACTTGTGACGGGTTGGAATAAAGGAACCCGCCTGATGCCAGGGGTGCTCAGGCGGATAGACCTCGTATTTCGGCAGGAATGTATCCTCTCCTGCGCCGCCGAGCGCGAGTTGGATCAGGTCTCCCCTTTCTCCGGGAAAGGGTCCATCCTTGATGTAAATATGATCGGCCGGAGGATTCTGAAACTGGTGCAGGCTTTTTCCCGAAAGGAAAGAGGGGGATTCCTGCCGGGCGCCATCTTTTACACGCGCCATCATGTAGAGGTTATCGCTATCGGCAGCGTAGGCTACTTCCGCTGCAAAGGCAGCATCGCCTTCGGCGAATTCTTCCCAGGGAAACCACGCCTGCAACAGGTCTGCGGAAGCCGATGCTCCGGCTTTCATGCGCACCGGAACAGCCTTGATCCGGCTCCAGTCGGCGAGATCTCCGTCGATTCGTGGAGATCCCCTCGTGATGACCGAGACGTAGACCGACTCCTGCCAGACAGCCGTTCCCTGATCCGTATCGACTGTGACTTTAACAGGATACTCGTTGCCCTCTCCCTCCCTCACGGATGCTATCTCAAAAGCGACATCCTGTTGCCCGGAAGCAGTAAGCAGGGTAGTGATGCTATCCTGCCGAAAGGTTAACCCGTTGGCTTCCACCGTAACGGTTGCGGCGGTTGCAAACGGATAGGCGTTCCGGAGGGTTATGCGCAAAGATGCTCCGTCTTCCGGAAGAGAGGTTATGTCGTGCATCGTGATTTCCACGGGCCTGAGTCCCTCATAGCGCGCCTGTGAGAGCCGTTCCTCAAAATCACGCGAGGAACCCTTGAACATGATGTAGCGCGGTTCGCAGTCCACCGGGATCACCAGCTTTCCGTTTTCACGTTGCAATTCAAGCGCATTTCCCTGCAAGTCGAATACCTGGATGGCCGGATCGTCTTCGAGGTGCATCGATACCTGATCGAAGGCAAACTGATCGCGGAAGCCGGCTCCCGGGATGTCGCCGGAAAGTCGGGTGGAAACAGTCGCCACCTGCCGATCTTTTCCGGTAAAGAGAAGGACAAACGGAGGCCGCTCCGGATGCAGCGCCGTGCTGAAGTGCAGCCCATCCAGCATATGCCGCATGACGGCTGTCCAGACGGTGGCAGGCGTTGGGTTCCCTTCGTGGTCAAACAACATTTCTGCATTCCAGAGACTAACCTTATCGCCTCCATTTGCAAAGTAGTAGAGCGCGTGCCGCGCACTGGCGGCATCTCCATGCCAGGCTGTCCAGGTCTCCGTCTCCCACAACTCCTTGTCGTAGTGCCTTTTCATGGCAAAGGCAGAGGACGTATGGGGGCTGGAGTAATGAGTCGAAATCACGTCGATGGCATCCTGCATACCGGCGGCGAACAGCTTGATGTCGGTGTTATGGCCGGAGTCTGCTGCCACGACCTTAATGCTTGAATCGGCAGCCTGAACGGCCTGTCGGATCCCGGCAACGAGTTTTCGATAGTGCTCACCGGTAGAGGCCCAGCCGGTGATTCCCATGCCTTCCCATGGTTCGTTCCATACGTTGCAAGCCCGGATCACGTCCTTGTATCTGCGGAAGAGCGCCTCGTGGGCTATGCGCCAGTCATCCAGATGCTCTTTCGCAGGAGCCCAGTCCGACTTCCTGTCTGCGTTTTTGTATTTGAACGTGAGCAGGTTGTCGCCACGGGGCTGCGCCCATTCGGGAGCAATATTGGCGAGATAGAGGGCGGTCAGGCCGTTTGTCCGCAGAACATCGAATTGCGCATCTGCCTGCCCCCATCTGAACTTTCCGGGCGCAGGCTCAAAATCCGCCCAGTTTGGACCTGTCCGAACCCAGTCGATTCCGATACGCTTGTAAGCGGCGGCCAATGTTTCGGCAGAGCCGCCATCATCGGCAGTCAGTCGGCCTCGTCGCATCCGGGTTGGGAATGATGAGATAAAGGGACCGTCTTCGTGAAACCGGTCTACGTCCCGGCGTGGCACGACTGCCGCCGCTCCCAGATACTTCGCCCAACGCTTATCTGCCTCTTCGAGGATTACGGAAAGACCTACCAGGTGCGGCTGGTCATCCGGCAGCGCCACAGCAACCACTGCGGTGCTATCAGAAGAGAATCTGACGTCCACCGGCTGCTGCCCCAGCCTGGCTGATTCCGTCATGCGGACATCCGGGCCCCACCGGGAGCCAGCGACCCAGACATCACTCAACCAGAGCCGCTGCAACACGATCCTGCCGGTCGCTCTGGAGCCGGGCGGGCCGGTTAGTTTCACCCTTGCTACGGGCTTCTCTCCCGTGAAATAAACCTGACGGACGCCTCCTTCAAACCGGACAGAAGCATCGATTCCCTGGATGGCCGGGTGCAATATGACATTTTGAATTGAATATCCCGGCGCCGGATGCACTTCCAGTTGTGCCTGCCGTTCTGAAACATCAACCGGAAGCATGAAAAGCAGGTTTGTCGAGGCATTTTCCCCACGCCCATCCAGAGTATGCTCTTTCAGGGAAGTGAAATACGGCACGTACCCAACGTTCCACTGCCTTCCTCTGACGCGCTTTTCAGGTTGGTACATCACCTGTTTGCCGTCAAGGAATACCGCATGTCGGATGGCTTCCGAACCTGGCGTCGATGGAACAGATGCCTCCATCTCAAGAAAATACCGTCCCTCTGAAGGCGCCGGAACATGCACTCGCGCCGTATCGGGCCGCAGAACCGGGGAACCGGGCGGGTCTGCCGGCTCCCGAGCGGCTGCAGCCAAGCCGGCTGCAAGAATCATTGCCAGAACGAATTGGAGAACGACTTTATGTAACCGGGGTAATATCATAAAATTTTTGCCTGCAGGAACCGTCCGGTACGTTGAAGACAGGTAGAGATGAGCAAGACGGGAGCGCCTGCCCGTCTTGCTAGCACAGATGCTTCCCTTTGTTTAGCATGACCAGTCGGTTGGAGGTCCACATCCCTACCCGAAGCGTCATCCACGCAAAGCGTCTATGTTTTGAGGCTTGCAGGCGTTGCGGTAAGGCAGTTTCTCGAAGGGCAACGCCTCTTTCCCTGCTTGCCAGACATCTCCCCTAATCTGTAAAAATAGCCAGACGACTGCCTACCAGAATACGGTCGTTTTTCAAACTGTTCCAGCGCCGGAGATCAGACACACTCACTCCATAGCTGTTCGCAATCTCCGTCAGGGTATCGCCCACTTTTACCCGATAAAAGGATTTTTTCGCAGGGCGCGGCGAGTGAGCAACCTGTGAGGCATTTCCCGGATGAATCGTGAGGGTCTGCCCTACCTCGATGTGATCATTGGAAAGACCATTCCAGTTGCGCAGTTGCCTGACCGCCACTCCGTATTTTCGAGCTATTTCCGTCAGGTTATCTCCACGACGCACACGATACCGCACCCGTGTGCTGCTTTCTGTGACAACAGGCGCCACGGCAAGCGGCGGCCTGTCCGAAACAGCCGAGGCAGCGGCATTGCGCACAGGAGCAGCCTTGTATTCTACGCGGTCTGCGCCAGAAGCCAGAGCAGCGCCGCCATATTCACCCCGCAGCAGCGGTACATAGAGGGTCTGGCCTTCCTGGATGGTAGTTCCACGAAGCCCGTTCAACTCCTGGAGCGTCGCTGCCGAGGTATTGTAGCGACGGGCAATCTTGCTGAGTGAATCTCCCCGGCGCACACGGTAAGGTCCCATTCCGCCTCGGCGATCTTCCGGAAGCGCTGCGTAGGCAGCCTTAAAACGTTCGCGGGTGTTGTGTGGAATGCGCAGATGGTACGGCGCGTTTGAGGGAGGCGTAGTCCACTGGCGTATCTCCGGGTTAAGCGCACGGAGGGTTTCTACGTCCGTGCCTGACAGTTCCGCCGCCGTCTGGAGATCAAGCATCCCTTCCACCCTCGCCACATCGTAGATGTAACGCGGGCCAGGCTTGACGTCTTTCAGATTAAACGCTTCCCTGTTAGAAACAACGAGCGCCGTTGCGGTAAACATGGGCACATAATTCCGCGTCTCGGCAGGAAGATTGGCATAAATATCCCAAAACGTAGCTTTACGTCCGGCCTGCGCCTCGAATTTCTTCACCTCGCGTCCTACCCGGCCCGCGCCGCAGTTATATGCGGCCATTGCCAGTTCCCAATCTCCGAAGGTTCCATATAGATCGCGAAGATGACGCGCCGCCGCCCGTGTAGCCTTCTCCGGGTCGGAGCGCTCGTCGATCCAATGGCTTATCTGAAGACCGTATTCCTTTCCTGTGGCAGGCATGAATTGCCACATACCTCCCGCACCGACACGACTTCGTGCTCGCGGATTCAGGCCGCTTTCGATCATAGCCAGGTATTTCATCTCATCGGGTACGCCTTCCTCCTGCAGAATGGTTTCGATCATCGGGAAGTAGGCGCCCGCGCGGCTGATCCAGCGATACAAATGCTTTTCGGGCGAGCGCAGCAGAAACTGGATGCTTTGCTCGACCAGCCGGTTCGTCTCCAGCGGAATGGCGCCGGCAACGTGATCGAGCTCCGGAAGCATCACATCCTCCAGCAGCGGCTCCCGGACACGATTGAGTGTGGAGAACGCTTCGTTCCGGAACGCGAAGACATCTCCATATTCCGTCACCAGCGTGTCTGCTACGCCGTAATAATGCTCATAGGCTGTAACCACAGACCTGTAAAGCTCCTGCACCTCAGACTCATCGAAAGCCTCCGGATCTTCCATTAGCTGCCGAATGCCCAGCATGGCTGCGTCGAGCGCCGCTTCCGCGTCGCGCTCCTTGCCACCGGCGCCGGCGCGGCTCACCCGTGCTAGCGCCTCATACACCTGCGCCTTCAGTTCCGCCGTAGCCTTTTCGCTCCTGAGAGAGGCGGGCGTTTTTTTTACCGATTCCTGCTCCGGATAAGCCCCGGCGCCACGGATTGCGCCAGACCAACCCCCTGAACTCTTGTTACCCTGCTTCGCGCCCGTGACGGTCCCGCAGGCAGTAAGCAACAACGCGAGCATGATACTCAGAGCGGCGCACCAGACATGGTTATTCGTAGCGGCAACTTGCATGACGACCGATTTTTTAAGCCAAACGTACGCGAATCATGTGTTCTGCCTCAAAATGCACGCCGAAACCTGGCAGCATTCCCGCGCCTTATACCCAAATAATTATTAAAAGAGCGCTTACCACGTTGATTTTTCAACGCCGGGCTGCCGTCGCCGGACATGCATCCCGGCTGTATTGTTCACCGGAAACTACAGAAGGGGGCTCCTTTTGGCCATAACGATCGTTTCCTAACCCGCATAACTTGCAGCAACGTCGGTCTGCTTCTTATTCGCAGATGACCTACCTTGTTCAATTCATCTATATATCGGTACATAAGACGGAGTAAGAGAAGGAATGATCTACGCAGTCATTATGGCAGGAGGAATAGGAAGCCGGTTCTGGCCGCAGAGCAGACACAAGCGCCCCAAACAATTCCTGAATGTGTTCGGCGATGCAACGCTTATCCAGAACACGGTAGCGCGGCTACAGGGCGTCGTACCGCCCGAACGGTGCTTCATCGTGACCCATAGCCGTTACGTGGAACAGACGAAAGAACAACTCCCTTCGGTCCCTCCCGAGAACATACTCGCAGAACCCATTAGCCGGAATACGGCTCCCTGCATCACCTATGCAGCCGTAAAGTTGCTTGCACGCGACCCCGATGCCACCATGATCGTGCTGCCTGCCGATCATGTGATCCGGAACGTAAAGCAATTTCAGGAGGTGCTTCGCGTTGCCATCGAGAAGGCCCAGGAACCTGGTTCCCTGGTTACCATCGGCATCAATCCTACTCATCCGGAGACGGGCTACGGATATGTTCAGTATGATGGGCCGACCTATTCGGCGCATGACGAACTCCGCGCTTACCCGGTGCTCACCTTTGCTGAAAAACCTGACCTTGCCACGGCAGAGCGCTTTCTGGACTCCGGAGACTTCCTCTGGAATAGCGGAATGTTCATCTGGCGGGCCGATACCATTCTGGAACAGGTCGAACGCCATCTTCCCGAAGCCTACGAGGCTTTCTTACCGCTGCTGAAAGATGCCGACACCGAACGAGAGGCTGAAACCGTCCATCGCGCCTTTCAGAACAGTCCCCGGATTTCTATTGACTTCGGGGTCATGGAACGCGCCAACAGGGTATATGTAGTTCCAGGCGCTTTCGAATGGAACGACGTGGGGGACTGGCGGGCTGTCTACAAGCTTGCCGAGAAAGACAAACTCGGCAATTTCCTGCATGGCAATGTCATCATGCACAACGCGAGCAGGTGTTTTGTTCAGGCTGAAGATCGGCTCGTCGTTCTGGTAGGTATGCACGACGCTGTTGTTGTAGACACCAAAGATGCCATTCTGATCTGCCACCGCGATAGCGCACAACAGGTGAAGAACGTTGTGGACTATCTGCACGCACATCAACTAGAGGACTACATTTAGGACACACAATATGGAAGAGCCTGCCCGGCCTGCATTGGAGAACGCCTTATAAGAAACGCTCCGGCAAGTGAAGCATGACGCAGGTCAGGGATCGCTGCATCCCTAATCTTTGCGGCATCCTGAGCGCCCGCGCTAAGGATCTATGCCTGTTGCCTTACAGTCGCTTCCGCAAGGGGGTATTCTCTGCCGGAGCGCTGCTTCCCCGGCTTGTCACGTCCAATGAACCTCGGCATGAGACGCTGCGCTCGCTTCAGATGACGGATGCCGTCAGGAAGCGAGAGACAGCGTCTCGTGCGGTCTATTGCAGATCACGCTGAAACACACTCCTGCCGGGCGCCCCAAAAGACGTTTTTCCTGACTTTTTTGCCCGATCAATCCCAACTTTTTTCTTCATCTCTCGTAATCGCCCCAACAGGTCCAAAAACCCGAATCCTTGTTACACTCCTCTCCGATCTTCACACTTTCTTAACACATCGGGTGAATCAACAGTCAGTGTTTGACGTACTGGTCAATATGTGACCGATCAGTCAGGTCATATATCTCCAAACACTGAGATTAAGCCCGATACCGATGGAAGATGTACTCCCCAGGCGCGAACGCGAACGGCAAATGCGCAGGCAGGAGATGCTGCAGGCTGCGCGTGCTGTTTTTGCCGAGAAAGGATATACCCATGCGACGCTGGACGAGATAGCCCAGCGTGCAGAGTTTGGGAAAGGTACGCTCTACAACTACTTCGAGGGAGGCAAAGAGGAAATCCTCTTTGCCATTTTCGATGAATTGTACGACGACATGCATACGCTGATCGAATCAACCTTGCATCCGGAGCGCATGGCCGGTCAATCGATTCGAGCTTCATTCCACAACTTTTTTCAGACCATCTTTTCATTCTTTCTCGAAAGGGAAGATGATTTCATGCTCACAATGAAGGTGGCGCAGCGTATGGTCTTCAGCGAGAACCTGGAACAGGCGGCTTATTTCAAGCAGCAACGTGAACGCATCGGAAGCGCGCTGATGGGGCCTATCAAACAGGCCATGCAGGACGGCGAACTCAGGCCGCTTCCGGTGGACGCTGTGGCCTACGCGATACTGGGAAACATCACGGGGATACAGGCTCACCTCTCCCTGGAATGCTACAGCAAGCAGAAAAAAAACACTACCGTTGACAGCCCGCAAACGACCGCCGACTTCCTGACCACCCTGCTTTTTGATGGTCTACTGTCTCTCCCGGACCAGCGCCCGTCTGCGAACAATTAATAGCGTACTCTCTCATGACTATGGCGAACATATATAGATCTGGAAACAGATTTCCGGCGATTCTGGCATTCATGCTGCTCCTGGTTTTCGCAGGACCGAGGCAAAGCGAGGCGCAGGTGGTCCTCGCCCCTGACGAAACCTCCACCCAGCCCCTGACGCTAACCGTAGATGAAGCCATACAGATTGCACTCGTGAGCAACTATGCGTTGCAGAACATTCGTCTCGACGTGCAGAATGCTTCGGCGCAGGTCAGGGAGGCGTGGGGACAGGTCCTTCCCCAGGTTAACGCTTCATCGAGCTACACCCGAAACCTGAAAAGCGCCAACCCCTTCTCCGGCAGCGCAGCGGGCGGCCTGTTTCAATCCTTTGGATTCATCGACTGGCTCTCCTACAACGAGCAAGCCAGAACGGACGCAGACCCGTCTACCGACCCGCTCTCGTTCGATGAATTCCAACAGCGCCGTCAGGAAGGCATGAGCAACGCAGGAATATCGCTTTCCGGAGAAGGAGACAACCCATTTGCAGTGCCCAACCAGTTCACCAGCGGCATCAGCATTGAACAGACCCTGTTCAACCAGGCCGCCTTTGCCGCCATTTCAGGAGCAGAGCGTTTGAAGCAGATCAACCAGCTTGGGGCTGACCGGCAGGAACAAGTGCTCATAGATCAGGTGCGTCAGGCATTTTACCAGGCGCTTCTGGCAGACGAACAGGCACAGGTTTCTACCCAGAGCGTCGTGCGGACCCGTCAGACGATGGAGGAGGTCAGCAAGCGCGTGGTGCAGGGGGTAACCCCGAAGTTTGAGCGCCTGAGCACGGAGGTTGAACTGGCTAATCTGGAGACCCAACTCGTGCAGTTGCAGAACCAGGCTTCTCTTGCCGTAGACAACCTGAAGATGACGCTCGGCATTCCGGTTGAACAGCCTGTTCGACTCAGGGGGGCGCTGCAAGCAGATGACCAGGGCGCGTTTCTGAGCATTTCCGCAGAGGATGCTACAGAGATTGCCCTGCGTCGCCGCCCGGATATAGATCAGGCGCAGCTTGCCATTGATCTGCGGCAGATCGACAAAAAACTCACACGGGCGCAGTATTACCCCAGCGTGAGCGCGTTTGCCAACCTGAATTACATAGGCAACGTGCCGAGTAACCGCACGTTCACGGTTTCCGACCCCTCGGACCCATTCTCCTTTTCCCAGCAGACCAACGGCTTTTTCAGTCAGAGTTACTGGAATCCTTCAGTAGGCGTCGGCCTTCGGTTAAGCTGGAATATTTTCAACGGGTTCCAAACCTCGTCGCAGGTGCAGCAGCGGCAGATTGCCGTGGACAGAGCGCGTATCGAGTACGAGCAAAAAGTGCAGAATGTCCGTCTTGAGGTCAGAAGTGCGCTCCGCAACTTGCAAGCGGCGCAGCAACGGATCGACAGCCAGAAACAGAATGTCAGCCGCGCTGAACTCAATTATCAATACGCCCAGGCACGACTCAGTGAAGGCGTGGCCACGCAACTGGAAGAACGCAATGCATCCGAACAGTTGGATCAGAGCCGGCTCAATTACCTCCAGGCAGTCTATGATTACCTAGTGGCACGAGGCTCCTTTGAGACTGCCATTGGCGTGCCGATGGCTGATCCGAACAACCTTCGCCTGACGAGCAATTAGGGATTCCCCCTTGCAGCATCACCCAATCGACTATGATTATGAACAAGCTTTATAAATACACCTTTTTCTTTCCTGCCCTGTTAGGTCTGCTGGCCTTTCTGCTTGCAGCACCGGGTTGCACCGACGCAGACGGAGCAAGCAACGGCGAAGACGAAAATGCGCCTTCCAAACGTACGACCAGCGTGGAAACACTGGTTCTGACCCCGGCCAGCTTTGAAGATGTGATTGAGATTACCGGTACGGTTGAGGCCATTGATGACGCTGTTCTTTCCGCGCAGAGCGCCGGAACGGTCGTTCGACTGGCCGCACTCGGACAGTTTGTCCGTAGTGGAGAAATAGTGGCGCAACTTGACCCTACCCTTGCCCAGGCGGCCGTGGAACAGGCAGAGGCTATGGTTGAATCAGCTGAAGCTCAATTCGCGCTCTCAGAGGACAATTTCAACCGCCAGCAACCCTTGTATCAAGACTCCATCATCAGCGCCATCGAGTTCGAGGGAGCACGGGCGCAGTTTAGCCAGGCGCGGGCGCAGCTCAGCCAGACCCGCGCCGCCCTGTCCCAGGCAAAAGAACAACTGGCAAACACACGGGTAACCACACCTTTCGCAGGGATCGTTGAAGAAAGGCTGGTAGAACAAGGCGAACAGGTGATGCCAGGTTCCCCCATTGCGCGTGTGGTAAACACAAGCAGCGTCAAGGTAACGGCAGGGGTTCCGGAGCGTTATGCCGGGGATATAAGGCCCGGCACGCCCGTCCAGGTTGGCTTTCAGGCTTACGGCGGAGAACGTCGCATCGGAAAGGTTACTTTCGTAGGAAGCACCATCAACCCCGACAACCGCACCTTCCCCATAGAAGTCAAGCTGGACAACAGTAACCGCGAAATGAAACCACAGATGGTAACCCAGCTCTATGTAGTGCGCGAGAAGCTGAACGATGTGGTCGTTGTCCCCCAGGCAGCCATTATTCGGGACGAGGACGGCGCCAGCGTGTACGTAGTCGAGCGTACAGATACGACGGCTACGGTTTCTCCACGAACCGTCGTGCCGGGCCCATCATCCGGAGGACAGGTTGTTGTTCTGTCCGGCGTTTCGGCAGGCGATGAAGTGGTCGTCATAGGCCAGACCAACGTGACGCGGGGAGACGCGGTTCAGGTAGTGGAACAACATCGGAACGCTGAAACGGTAGAGCCTGCTGCCGGTCAGGAGGACGCGTCGAACCCAGGCGCCTGACAAGCTCAAAGAGAGAACCAACGTGGGAGCGCCTTGCATGGCCTCAAGATCCGGATCTCTCTGCATAAAAACGTGGAAACGCCTTACGATTAGCCGTCTGGCGCCCTGATTCCAGGAGCATACTATGAAGATTACGAACGTAGCGATCAAGTACCGCACCAGCATTGTCGTGCTGACGGTCATCCTGATCATAGGCGGACTGATAAGCTATATAACCATCCCCAAGGAATCATCACCTTCGATTGAGATTCCGAATATCGTCGTCACGACGTTGTATCCGGGCGCAAGTCCGGACGACATCGAGTCGCTGCTTACCCAGCCCATCGAGAGGGAAGTTCAGAGTGTAAACGGCATCAAGGAGATACGCTCCACCTCTACGGAGGGTGTATCTACGGTCGTCATCGAGTTTGACCCTACTGTCTCGATGGACGAGGCTTTCCAGAAAGTGCGTGACAAAGTTGACCTGGCGAAAGCCAAGATACCCAGCGATGTCGAAGAGCCGATGGTCAATGAGATCAACATTCAGGAATTTCCCATTATAACCATCAACCTGGCGGCTGACTACTCACTGGCGCGCCTGAAGGAAGTAGCTGAAGATTTACAGGATGACCTGGAAGCTATCCCAAGTGTGCTGGAGGTAGACCTGGTAGGCGGGCTTGAGCGCGAAGTGCAGGTCAATGTCAACCTCAATGCCCTCCAGGGTTACAACCTCGGGTTCACTGACGTTATCGAGGCCGTGCAGAAGGAAAACACCAATATTCCCGGCGGCTCGGTAGACGTTGACCGGATGAACTACTTGCTGCGGGTTGACGGGGAGTTCGATGACCCTGCCGAGATTGAGAACGTGGTCGTCAAAGCGCCCGGCGGCAAACCCATCTATATCCGGGATGTAGCCAACGTCGTTTATGGGTTCAAGGAGCGCGCTTCCTATGCACGATTGAAAGTTTTCCAGACAGAGGACGAAGAGGGAAACCTTGTCAAGCTTCCGGAAGGCGAGATCGAAACCCTGCCGGTCATCAGCTTGAACGTCAAAAAGCGTTCAGGCGACAACATCCTCGAAACCTCTGCATCGGTCGAAGAAACGCTCGCTGCCTTTCCGCTTCCCAGCGGAACCCGCGCGGTCATTACGGGCGACCAGAGCGTGTTCGTCGAACAAATGGTAGAGGATCTGGAGAACAACATCATCAGCGGTCTCATCTTTGTCATCGCTGTGCTGCTGTTCTTCCTGGGGGTGCGCACTTCCGTACTGGTCGGCATTGCGATCCCGCTCTCGATGTTTGTTTCGTTCATTGTGTTTCAGGTGCTTGGTTACACCCTGAACTTTATCATCCTGTTCTCGCTCATCATCGCGCTCGGTATGCTCGTCGATAACGCGATTGTGATCGTGGAGAACATCTTCCGCTACCGACAGGAAGGATACTCCCGCTTTGAGGCAGCGCGATTAGGGACGGCTGAAGTAGGCGGCGCCGTGGTTGCCTCTACAGCAACGACCGTAGCAGCCTTCGCCCCGATGATGTTCTGGCCGGGCATCATTGGCGAGTTCATGAGTTTCATGCCGCTCACGCTGATCGTTACGCTCTCTTGCTCTCTGTTCGTGGCGATCATCATCAACCCGGTTATCACCGGCATCTTCGTCAAGCTGGATAGTGAAGGACGGACGCAACTGACAAAACCCGCACGTATCGGCGTTGCCGTCATCATCCTGGTACTGGGACTGGTGCTCGCCTTTGCCAACTGGAAAACGCTGGTTGTGCTCGCTATAGCGGCTCCCCTTCTCTACTTCTTGCACACACGGCTGTTCAAACGCATCGGAGACCGATTCGTCGAGTCTGGTCTGCCCACGATCATTGAAAAGTACCGCAGCTTTCTCCAATGGATGCTGGAGCGCGACTATAACGTCAAGCGTCCTTACCTGCGCAACACATTTGCCCTCGGCGCTTTTACAGTTGGGGTCATCCTTGCCATCGCGGGAGGGATCATTTCGGCGCTGGCGGGGCAGATGGCGGGGATGATCTTGATCGTACCCGGAGGAATACTGGCTGTAGTCGGCCTGATCGGCATCTTGGCGCATACCCTCGAAAGCATTTATCTGGGAGGGAAAGTAAGCGTACGGGCAGGACTCATTTTCGGCGGTGTCATGCTGGCGCTTCTGAGCCTGATGTATCTGAGTCCTCGTGAGGTTGCCATTTCCACCATCATAGAACTGATGCTGTTGCCGGGAGTCGTTATCGTGGTGGGTTTTCTCGGAATGCTGTTCAACCGACGTGAGCGCTTGATACTGACGGATAACCGGGCGCGGTTGCTGACAGGATCGCTTGGTTTCCTGATCGCAATCATCATCATGTTTCAGATTGCCCCAACCGGCGTTGAGTTCTTCCCGCAGACCGATCCGAGCCTTGTCCAGATCAAGGTAGAGGCTTCACTGGGGACGAATATCGATGCAAGCAATCGCATCGCCCAGACCGTGCAGGAGCGTATTGACAAGATGCTGGACGAAAATCCGGAGTCAAAAGCAAACCTGAAGAACATGCTCATCAATGTCGGTGTGGGGGGCGATATGTTTTTTGGAGGAGGCGCGGCAGGGCCTGAACGCACCACCTTTACCCTGAACCTGGTGGACTACAAGGATCGGGCTGAACCCAGCCCTGTCACCCTTGCAAAACTCCGTCAGGAATTGGAAGGCATCCCCGGCGTAGAGATCGAGTTTAGCCAGGAAGACATGGGACCGCCCACAGGAGAACCTGTGAATATTGAGATTTCAGGCGACAACTTCGACGAGATCGTACGCATTGCAGAAGAAATCAAGCAGAACCTGATTCGTGCTTCTGAGTCGGGAGAGATTCCCGGCCTCGTAGATGTAGCGAACAACCTGAACACCGGTCGGCCGGAATACAAGGTAAAGATAAACCGCGAGCGTGCGGCCCGCTTCGGCCTGAGCACTACAATGATCGCGTCCACGATCCGCTCCGCCATCAACGGAACGGAAGCGGGCAAGTACCGCACCGGAGAGGACGAGTACGACATCACGGTTCGGCTTAACGAGTCCGAACGCCAGAGCCTTGAAAGCCTGCGCAACCTGACCATCCTGTACGAAGGCCAGCAGATTCCGCTCGTTGCAGTCGCAGACTTTGAGGTGTCGGGTGGCCTGGGATCTATTACGCGCCTTGATCTGTCTCGCGTTGCTACGGTGACCGGCGATGTGGCGCAGGGATACAATTCGGCAGACGTGCTTGCCAACGTCCAGAAGTATCTTTCGGATTACCAGGAGAACATTCCTCCCGGTTACACACTCAACTATACCGGAGAAAACGAAGAGCAGCAAGAAAGCTTCGGCTTCCTAACGACAGCGCTTCTGATCGGGGTTATGCTCATCTTCTTAATCATGGTTGCTCAGTTCAACAATGTGAGCGCTCCCTTTATCATCATGGTGGGAGTAGGCTTGAGCATGGTGGGTGTGCTGTTGGGCCTCATCATTACACGCACTCCGTTCGGACTCTTCACCTTCATAGGCATCATCAGCCTGGCCGGCATCGTGGTGAACAATGGCATCGTCCTGATCGATTACACGATGCAGTTGCGGCAGCGCGGCATGGAAAAAATGGCTGCGGTCATAGAAGCGGGGGCTACCCGATTGCGCCCGGTGCTTCTTACGGCGCTGACGACTGTGATTGGTCTTATTCCGCTCACTTTCGGCATCAACGTCGACTTTGTTGGTCTGCTGACGGATTTCCAGCCGAACTTCCAGTTTGGTTCCGAGCAGACACAGTTCTGGGGACCGATGGGCACCGCCATCATCAGTGGTCTGACCTTCGGCACCTTCCTCACGCTGGTTATCATTCCCGTGATGTACTCTTCCTTCGACTCGGTAAGCCTGCGACTTGGACACGTCTTTGGCAGAAAGCAGAGCGACGGGGCAGAGACAATGGTATATTCCACAACAAACGGGGATGCCGGCATAAAACCTGTGGCGCAGAACGGAGCCAATGGCCGGGATCGTGTCAGCGGTGATGGCGCAGGAGAAGAAGAACTCGACGAGGAAACGCGCTTGCGTCGTTAATTTTTTGAAGCCTGCCAGATCAGCAAACGGGCTTCTTCCTTTCCGGAAGAAGCCCGTTTTTTCTTTCTCCGGGAAGCCCCTCTCCTGGAATGAAGTTCTATTCTGCAAACGCCGCAAAAACCTGTCTTGCGTGGGCGGCGCCTTTTCGGTGGGCTTCAACAGCATCCATTGTTTGCGGCGTTTGCTCCTCCACCGACTGCTCCAGAACCAGATGTGGCCTGACGCCTGCCTGATATACAAGCTCGGCAAGCCGCTCATAGTTAATGTCGCCCGGCCCAAACTGCTCGGTCCAGACGCCTGCGGAAGACTGCCGGAGATGGATCTCCCGGACACGAGATCCGTACAGTTTTATCACGTCAAACAGCGCTACCTGCGAGTCTCCTGATCCTCTGAAAATCCAGTGGGCATCCAGGCAGAGCTTTACCTTTTCCGGATCTGTACCCTGCATCATATGATGAAACTCACGCGCTGCGTGGCGAAGCTCGGCGTCGTGGTTATGATAGGCCAGCGTCTGACCCTGCCTGTCCAGTTCAGCGCCAAGACGGTTCAGGCTCTCAGCCTGGACTTTCAGTTGCGCATCCGTTTTGCTTTCAATGCCTCCCCACTGTAAGGGAGTCGGATTGGTTACGATAATTCTGACGCCCAATGGATAGGCATTTTCAGCAATAGTCAGAATCTCATCGATGCTTGCGTTCGCCTCGTCTGCCTGATGCAAGGTGCTATTGACATACAGGGACCGCATTTCAAGGTCATACTTCTCCAGCAACACAGCAAGCTGCTGCAGTTGACTAACGGAAGAAATAGACGGCTCCAGACCGTCCAGCCCCGCCGCTGAAAACTCGTTCAGGCCGGTGTCAAGGTTTTCATTCCACGCTCGCCCTTCTCGCTTATAAAAAGTATACCAGGCATACTCGTTACACGCCAGATGAAGCTTTTTATCCGACGAAAAAAACGCCTGCTTCAGATCGACAAAAGGCAGGGCTGTGGCGGCAGCCACAGACTGGACAAACACTCGCCGTGATGATTTCATTTATTGCGCAACTGTATGGTTATCAGGTTCTGCAATATGATACGTCACGAGGGCAAAGTCTGCGACTCCCTCCTGTCTGGAACAGCATCTTTAGCCCTCTTGAAACTTATTACATGACGGTCACACGCATTTCACGTACAGGTATCAATTGCAGCCGCGTTACCCAGAAGTAACTGATCTATCCCGGAACCCGCAGGTGGAGTTTCGGTAGGGATTCTCGACACGCTGGATATAGCGGCGTTGCTGACAAATGCTCTGAATGTACTTTCAATAAAGTCCAGCCCTGCTCTGTACGGTTGGGGTTATTCTTTCAAAGACCAGAAGAAACTAAACTAGAAATCAACCTGTGGGAAAACTATGCGTTACTCAGTGACAATTCTGACCTTTTTACTCCTCATCCTGCTCTCTGCCTGTGAGACAAGAGAAGATATGGGTGATGAAGGCGTTCTGACTACAGAAGCCATCGACCAAGAGATCCAGACCTACCGGGGCGAGGTTAACGCCGAGCTTGCTGAGATCGACCAGGAGATCGAAACGCTTCAGGCCCGTATGGACAATGCCGGTGAAGAAATGCGGGAAGAGTTGAACGAGGATATCGAGGAGCTGCGCGAGGACCGGGAGGAACTGCGCGAAAACCTGAACAACCTCACTGCTGCCACGGCCGACGAGTGGTATGAACTAAGGGATGGCATCGACCAGCGCGTTGATGTCCTGCAGGCCAATGCGAGGCGCGCCAGGTTGGAGGCTGCCGAAACCAAAGAGGAATTCCAGACTGCTTATCAGGGATACATAAACGATCTGGATAATGACATTGCCGGACTCGAACAAAATATAGCGACGGCAGATGAAGCCATGCGTGAGCAGTACAATCAAACGCTCGCCGAACTGCGTCAGGAGCGCGAGCAGCTTACCGAGAACTATAATCAGTTCGAGGCTGCCGCAGGCGAAGAATGGCGGGACATGAAAAGCGGACTGGCCGAAGGCATTGGAGAACTTGGCAATAATATCAATGAGTTCACCAACAGCATGAGCCGTGAGATGCGGGATTAGATCTTATTGCCAACGCAATAAAGGAAACACAAAAGGCTGATTGGGGCCGGAAAGCAGGCGACGCATGAAAACGTCGCCTGCTTTTTTGTATTATCTCAACAGGGGTCGAAACTGCCTTCTGAAGCGCTGCAAAGATGCATACAGCTATGAAGATACTTTTTGCCGTTGATTTGTCGGAACCGCCTGACCTGACGGATGAGGTCGTAGACTTTGTAAAACGACTCAGCGCCGATTTGCTCGTTCTACACGTCCACCCCCAGAAGCCGGCAGCCTCTCCCACCCCTCTGGATGCTACGACGGGCCTGGGCGGCTTCTCCACGTATATGCTGTATGATCCGGGCATCGAACAGGATATTATGGAAGCCCAGGAACACGCATTCGCCAGCTTTATAGCAAGTCGCTTCCGCTATCCCGTACAGGCGGCATTGCGCGAGGGGAACCCGTCGGAAGTAATCCTTGAAGACGCAGAAAAACATCAAGTGGATCTGGTCGTTCTGGGCAAGCGGCATCATAGCCGCATCGGGAGGCTCCTGCTCGGCAGTGTGGCGAGCGCAGTCATTGAACACGCCAAACGTCCAACCTTGCTCATGCCTATTCTGAACGAGTAGATCGCTTCTTTCGCCGCCTCGCAAAGCGAAATCTGCAAAAAAAGGGATGGCCGCTGCGCAACCATCCCTTTGATTTTTGATCGTCTGTCGGGAAAATTATCCTTCGCTGGACTCAGGCTCTACGCGAACCTTAACTTGCGAGACTACCTCAGGGTGCAGCTTGACCGTAGCTGTGTACACGCCAATGAGGCGAATGTCCTCATCCAGTTCAATCTTACGGCGGTCGATGTCAAATCCTTGAGCGGAAAGCGCCGCCGCAATCTGCTGTGAGGTAATCGTACCGAAGATGCGATTCTCCTCGCCGACCTTGGCTGTCAGTACGACCTCCGTGTTCTGAAGCTCGCCGGCAACTTTCAGAGCAGCGTCTTTCTGCCTGGTAAGACGCCGCGCTGCGTGCTTGCGTTCTTCCTCCTGGGCGCGGACAGCGCCTGCTGTCGCTATAACAGCCAGGCCGCGTGGAATCAGGTAATTACGTCCGAAACCGTCCTTCACGGTGACGACATCACCTTCGGCTCCGAGATTGTCAACTTCCTTTAAAAGAATGAGCTTCATATAATTCCTCAAAAACGAGGCGTCCTAGGCCTGCGCCTCTTATCTCAACATGGGGGGTAAAGCGAAACCTGTTTATCGCACGTTGTCTGCCACAAACGGCAACAGTGCCAGATGACGTGCGCGCTTGACCGCCTGGGTGAGCTGGCGCTGAAACTTCGACGAAACATTCGTGATGCGCCGGGGAAGGATTTTGCCCTGTTCGTTGATATACCGCTTGAGCAACTCGACATCTTTGTAATCCACGTACTCGATGCTGCTGACATCGAACCGGTTTCCGTCCTGTGTATTGTTATCGTTAGCCATCTTCTTGTAAGCTTATTGATATGAGATCCTGCGCTGTAAAGGAGCGAAAAACGACTGCACGCTATTCGTCGTCGTCTTCGTCGTCGTCAGCAGCCCTGCGTGCAGATGCGGCGGCAGCCGTTTCCTGTGCGCGAGCGCGGCTGGCGCTAACCTTTTGCCGATCGTAATGCCGCAGCATCTTTGCATCCATTTTGAGCGTTATGTACCGCAGGATGTCATCGTCAATTTCCAATGCCCGTTCCAGCCGTGGGATTATCTCGCCGGATGAACGGAAATACATGTTTACATAGTAACCGTTTCGCTTTTTCCGGATTGGAAAAGATAGACGCCGCGTTCCCCACTCATCGACTTCGATAATCTCGCCGCCATGCTCCTCGACGAACCGGGTCACCCGCGCTACGACGCCTTTAATCTGGTCGTCACCAAGAACTGCGTTAACGATGTACGTGAATTCGTACGTATTGACTTGTGCCGCCATAAACTCCCTGTGGAATTATGAAAAGTAACGCCCCTGCCATCAAGCGGGAGCAGGGATAGTACAGCTTTACAAGATAGCTGCACCAGCGACAAAATGCAAACAGGTTTTTGATTCCTATAGCCTTGCCAGCCGCTCCACGTTCTCGGCCATCCGGAGCGCTTTGATGATGTTGTCGAGATCGCCCTCGATCACGTCGCGCAATGGATGATTCTTGTTTTCCCCTTCGAGGCGATGGTCGGTCACGCGGTCCTGCGGAAAGTTATAGGTCCGGATTTTGGCCGAACGATCCCCGGTGCTGACCATAGAGCGGCGCGCCTCGTCGCGTTCTTCGTGCTGCCGGGCAAGCTCCGCCTCATACAATCGTGAGCGCAGCACGCGCAGGGCCTTATCTTTGTTTTTGTGCTGGCTTTTTTCATCCTGACACGTGACCACCACACCTGTCGGGATGTGTGTGATACGCACCGCCGAATCCGTCGTGTTTACCGACTGTCCCCCAGGCCCACTCGAACGGTATACGTCGATTTTGAGATCGTTCGGACTGATATCGACATCTACTTCCTCTGCTTCCGGAAGCACCGCTACCGTGGCAGCCGACGTATGAATCCGCCCGCTCGACTCAGTCGCAGGAACGCGTTGCACCCGGTGTACGCCGCTTTCGTACTTCATCGTGCCATAGGCATCCGGCCCTTTTATGCCAAAAACGATCTCCTTGAAACCGCCCTGAACGCCGGGGGAGCTATCCATTACTTCGATGGACCAGCCATGACGTTCTGCAAAATGCGTATACAGGCGAAACAGATCTCCTGCGAAAAGGCTAGCCTCATCCCCTCCCGTGCCGGCTCTGACTTCGATAATAGCGTTTTTCGAGTCTGCCGGATCCTTCGGGATCAGCTTCATGCGCAGATCCTCTTCGACGGCAGGAAGCTTTTCGTCCAGAGCATCTAGTTCGTCTCTTGCAATCGAAACGATTTCCTGGTCTTTTTCCTCCTTCAACAGGGTGCGCAAATCTTCCTGCTCCTTGAGAAGGCGCTCATACCGGTCTATGTAGCCCATGACGGAACTCAACTCGGAATGCTCCCGGCCCAGTTCCGCCATACGCTGCGGATGTGTAGCAATCTCCGGCTGCGACATCAGATGCGTCACTTCTGAAAATCGTTCGCGTATCTCTCGAAGGGTATCAAGGTTAATCATAGGAGGTCTTTACCGGTGACGTGTGTGCGCTCCGAAGAACGCCCTGCCTCCCTGAAGGTTCGTACAGGCGCCTGCTTGCTTCAGGCTCTTTTTCGCGCAGACGCTCGCGGAATCCTATTCCACCGTTACACTTTTAGCCAGGTTACGAGGCTGGTCTACATCACAGCCTCGCATAACAGCGATGTGATAAGAAAGCAATTGAAGCGGCACCACAGTAAGCAGCGGAGACAGAAACTCAGCGGTCTCAGGGATACGAATGACGTATTCGCATAATTCGGATAGCTCGTCTCCATCATCGGTAATAGCTATAACGGACCCCTTTCGTGCAACAACTTCCTCGATGTTCGACACGACCTTGTCATAGGTGCTGTCTCGCATGGCGATAAACACTACAGGCATAAACCGGTCGATGAGCGCAATAGGCCCGTGTTTCATCTCGGCAGCCGGATACCCCTCTGCATGGATATAAGAAATCTCCTTGAGCTTGAGCGCGCCTTCAAGCGCAACCGGGAAATTGTACCCGCGACCGAGATACAGGAAATTGGACGCATAGCGATATACCTGAGCCATTTTCCTCAACTGTTCGTCAAGCTTGAGCACTTCCCGAACCTTATCCGGAATCTCGGCCAGAGAGCGCAGGCGCTGGGCCATTTCAGCGTCGGTGAGCGTGCGGTTCTCAGCCAGTTTCAGCGCAATCATCGTAAGCACGGTGACCTGCGCGGTGAATGCTTTCGTAGAGGCAACGCCGATTTCAGGTCCGGCGTGCAAGTACACGCCGGCATCTGTTTCCCGTGCAATGGTAGAACCTACTACGTTGCAAATGCCGAGCACCGGAATCCCCTGTCGCTTGGCCTCTCGCATGGCGGCCAGCGTATCCGCCGTTTCTCCGCTCTGAGAAATGACGATCATCACGTCGCCTTCCTGCAGGATGGGCTTTCGGTATCGGAACTCGCTGGCATAGTCCACTTCCACAGGAATTCGGGCCAGCTCCTCAATGAGATATTCGCCCACGAGCGCAGCGTGCCAGGACGTGCCGCAGGCAGCGATCAGAATGCGTTTGGCGGCGCGCAGTTGATCGAGCACATCAATGAGGCCGCCAAGCTTGATGCTGTTCTCTTCCACGCGGATTCGCCCGCGCATACAGTTCTCCAGCGACTCAGGCTGCTCCATGATTTCTTTCAACATGAAGTGCTCATAACCGCTCTTTTCGATCTCTTCCAGGTCCCACTCCAACGCACTGATCTCCTTCTCCAGGCTCTCGTTGTCAATGGTCCTGACAAAAAATCCGGAACGGCGCAAAACGACGATTTCCCCATCGTTGAGATAGACGACCTGCCGGGTATGCTCGACCAACGCAGCCGCGTCAGAGGCTATGAAGTATTCCCCATCTCGCACGCCCATAATCAACGGACTCCCATTGCGAGCGGCGATCAACAGATCCGGATCGCTCGCGGAGATCACGGCGATCCCGTAGGTCCCGACCACCTGCGTAAGCGCCTGGCGGACAGCCTCCTCCAGGGGCAACTCCGTTGACTTCTGCACATCGTCGATTAGATGGACCAGCGCTTCCGTATCTGTTTCACTCCGGAAAACATAACCCTTGCGCTTCAGCCGCTCCCGGATCGATGCATAATTCTCGATGATTCCGTTATGAACCAGCGCAAAATCACCTGCGCCATTGACGTGCGGATGCGCATTCCCGTCGCTCGGAAAGCCATGCGTGGCCCACCGGGTATGCCCTATTCCCAGTGTGCCTTCTATGCGAGCATTTGCCAGTTCAGCGGCAAGTTCTCTCACCTTGCCTTTTTTCTTCCTCACTTTCAACAAGCCGTCCTCCACTACTGCAACCCCTGCCGAGTCGTACCCGCGATACTCCAGACGCTGCAATCCCGTAAGCAGGATCTCGTCTACTTGCCGGCTGCCGATATACCCAACAATTCCACACATAGGAAGACTAACCGTTAATGAATAAAAAAAACAGGATAGCCAGGACGCGCCAAATTGTCGATGCCAGGACGCAATGAAACGTGAAGAATAATGATTTTATCAAGCGCCCCCTACCCGGCGACTGCACAAGCGGTCAGATCTACTAACCATGCCTGCCAGAGAAGCTATCAGGCGTTCACGCTCTGAGGTTCGCGCACGGTGCGACCGATGGCCTGCGCAATCAGGCGTATTTGTCGCATAAGTTCGACAAATTGGTCAAAGAAAAGCGACTGCGGCCCATCGCTCTTGGCGCTTGATGGATCGGGATGCGTCTCGATCATAAGGCCGTCCGCCCCTGCGGCAACGGCGGCGCGGGCCATCGGCGTCACTTTGTTGCGAATGCCGGTAGCGTGGCTTGGATCAACGAAAATCGGCAGATGGCTCTTTTTCTGAACCACCGGCACAGCAGAAAGGTCGAGCGTGTTTCGGGTGTAGGTTTCAAACGTCCGAATGCCGCGCTCGCACAGAATGACATGGGGATTGCCCTGCGACATAACGTATTCGGCGCTCATCAGCATCTCCTCAATGGTGGCCGAAAGTCCTCGCTTCAAGAAAACAGGCTTGTCTGTCTTACCCAGTTCCTTCAGCAGCGAGAAGTTCTGCATATTGCGGGCGCCGACCTGATACAGGTCGGTATAGTCGTAGATGAGGTCGATCTGCGCCGTTTCCATCACCTCCGTAATTACACGCAGGTCATAACGATCGGCCGTATCCCGCAGGATGCGGAGGCCCTCCATGCCGAGACCTTGAAACGAGTAAGGAGAGGAACGTGGTTTAAAAGCGCCGCCTCTCAGGAACGTCGCGCCATGCGCCGCGACGAGCGCCGCGACGGAGTCCATCTGCTCCTCGCTTTCGACGGAACAAGGCCCGGCCATCATGATGACCTCATTTCCGCCGATGACGACACCCTTAACGTCGATGGTCGTGTTTTCCTTCTTCCAGTCACGGCTTGCGAACTTGTAAGGCGCCGTAACACGATAAACGTCGGCGACCCCCTCCAGAACCTTGATGTGCCGGACATCGAAATCCGGTTTCACCCCGATAGCGCCAAGCACCGTCTGGTTGACTCCGCTGGAACGATGTACGTCAAATCCAAAAGCATTGAGCCGCTCAATAACCGCCTCAATCTGGATCTCCTCGGACCCCGGCTGCATAACTACGACCATTTCATCCTACCTCATAAAAAAAGTGAATACCCTCGCTCGAAAGATACGAACACCGGCAGAACGGACAAAGGTTTCGCAAGACGAGGCACCGGAGCGGGGCTGCGGAGGGGCATCAGCGATACCGTTCCAGCGTAAACTTCTCCCCCAGGTATCTTTTCCGCACCTCCGGATCCTCAGCAAGTGCTTCCGCTGTTCCCTGTTTGAGGATATTTCCCTCATACAACAGATAGGCTCGGTCCGTGATGGCAAGCGTCTCATGCACGTTATGATCGGTGATGAGCACCCCGATGCCGCGCGACTTCAAACCAGCGACAATATCCTGAATATCCTCCACAGCAATCGGATCGACGCCTGCAAAAGGTTCATCCAGCAGGAAAAAACGGGGGCGCGTCGCCAGCGCCCGCGCAATTTCCGTACGTCTGCGTTCGCCGCCTGAAAGCATGTACCCCTTCGATTTGCGAACACGCTCCAGACCAAACTCAGCAATGAGACGTTCTACCCGTTCCCGCCGCTCTGCCTTGCCGATACGCTGAAATTCAAGAACCGCATTCAGGTTGTCTTCCACGCTCAGATGCCGAAAAATGGAGGCTTCCTGCGCCAGATATCCGATGCCCCGACGCGCTCTCCGGTACATAGGCAACCTCGTGATATCTGCATCACCGAGATAAATACGCCCTGCATCCGGACGGACCATCCCCACGATCATATAAAACGTGGTCGTCTTTCCGGCGCCGTTCGGGCCGAGCAGTCCTACCACTTCGCCCTGGCTCACCTGGAGATCCACTTCATGAACCACGGCTCGCTTCTTGTACCGCTTGGTCAAGTTTTTCGCGTGCAGCAAAAGCGGCTCGTTAGAAGAAGGGGCAGCAGCTTGATCCGGCATCATGGTATTCAATTGCGTTCTGATTCCGCTCCGTCTTCGTCTGTCCTGAACATGGCCGCTCCTGCTTCAGAATGGAGGGGTTTCGGCGATTCATCCTCTGTCCGGGCGGCCTCTTGCTGCTCTTGCAGAGGTTCGGCTCCGCCTAACAACCCGGACTTTGAAGGCCGCAGGCCCGGCTCCCAGCGGTACCGGTCCAGTTGAAACGGATCAGGAATGAGGTCTTCGGCATAATACGTACCTTCTACCCCTCCCAGAACGCTGGCTTGTTTCAGCGCGTTCTCTTCGAAAACAAAAACTGCCCGGTCCCCTGAAGTCCTCACGGCGCCATTGGGTGCATCGTTCTCGTCCAGAAGATAATAGATTGCTTCCGCATTAGGGCTTACCGTCATGGTGCGCAGTGAGTCTTGCTCAAAGACCCCCGCCAGATAACCTCCCTGCATCTGCTGAACATGGGCTGACACGGTATCCAGTTGGGCGACAAATACGTTTCCCCGGACAAATAAGGAATCCACAGACCCTGCACGCGCTGTGATCCGGAGGGTGTCGCCGTTTACCTGCGTCTGTTCAAACCAGGCCATCGGGTTCCCAAAAAGCCGCGTCTCCTCCTTCGCTTCGTCGCCCTCACTGGAACGGCGTTCGTACACGACCGAATCAGCCACCGCAGCGAGCTTGTCTCTCCAGATGCGAACCGAATCAACGGCAACGAGACGCTCCGTCGAATCTTGTCTGGAAGACTCAAGAACAACGGCCCTCACAATCAAGGTATCGGTTGACGCGCCGCTTGAATCTGTTTTAAGCTGGAGAAGAAGAGGATTTCCTTCTATACGACTGAAAGACGTTTTGTGATCATTGTAGGCCTTTTCTCCAAAAAGAAACGTTCGCAAAGTCGAGTCAGCCTCTACGTCCTCATCTTCCCCTCCGAGTCGTTCAATAGATACACTGCCTCGCGCAAGAGCAACTTCCGTTTCCCTGAAATAGGTGACGGAGTCAGCCTCCAGTGTCGTCTTGTCTTCCTCCAGGAGGACCTGATCGTAAAATTCCGCTCTTTTTTCTTCAGTCCAGTAGGCGCCTCGCCTGCTCGTCAAGACGGCAGCACTGTCTACCAGAGTGACCCCGTTCTCAAACGTGGCGCGTTTCTCCCGCACGAAGTAAAACCCGGAAGGCGCGGAGACCTGAACCTCTCCATCCGACAGTTCCACGTTACCGGCAGCCTCTCCTGTTTTCACCCTCTTGTTATACAACACGCTGTCCGCCGCGAGCGAATCTCCCTGTTCCACGATACGGACATTGCCAATAAACAGGATTTCGTCCCGGTCCACGTATTGGATAGCGCGATTTGCTCGCAAATCCGTGCTATCCTGCCGGAGATGGATCGGTCCAAAAAGATGGAGCACACGCTCACCCTCAACTACTTCCTGCGAGAGTGAATCCACATAAATGATCTGGACCTCCCGAATCTTCGCTGAGTCAGCGGGGGCGATATCCTGCGCCGCCGCCGGCGTGAGGCCGGCAACGCAAACCGCCAGTGCTATTTGAAAGAAGAACCGACCCATCACTCTTCATCTCTGACCGTTACCTGCCCGGTGACACGGGCAAGGGTATATGTCGAAAGATCCTCGTCGGCCATCAGGTTATACCCTTGAATTTGTTCGTCGGGGGTTGTGATACGCACGAAGCGAGGGGTGCGCAACTTACGGGAGGTTTCATCCCAGAAAAGGTGCTCGCTCTCAAGCCGCCGGTTTTCTCTGGTCAGAACCGTCACGTTTCCCCGCACCTCATACAGGTTGCTGTTGTCATAAAAAAAGAGTTCGTCGCTCCGAATCGTTGCGGATGTATCTCCGGCCTCGTCAAAAACAAACACATTGACTCGCGCCGCATTTGTGTCAGGATCTGCACGCAAAACCGAATAGGCACTATCCTGAGCGTTATAGGTAGCCATGTAAGAAGCCACGATCTGCACGCGAGGCACACCTTCTTCACTGATATAAAGATGCACGCCCCAGCTCTCCTCATCCGGCTCAGGCCCGGCTTTTACGTCTTCCGGCATAACCGGAACTACGGCTCTGCGTTCGCATCCGGCTCCCACCATGAGAAGCAAGAGGCAAAGCGGGATGCCATAGCACAAACTCTTCAAGCCAGTTACAAGCATATCGGGGCAACAGCCAGATCCAGCAAATTTATACCTGCTTGTGTTCTCCCGATGCCACAATAGCATAAGAGGATACCACAGCCTTGCCACAGTCTTTCAGAAGACCGGCAAAGTCCTTGCAAATCGCGCCAAGCAGTTCATCGGAGATTACTGTTCGCGGCGTGTAGATGCAGGCAGCGATACGTTGTGTTTCACTGGTAGTCTTGGTAAAGAGGCTATCTTTTACCGGATTCACGACAGGTTCACCGTCTCCATCGTCATCCGACAAACGGCAACCAACGATCAGATCCTGTAATGCGATTTTCTGCCCACCCGTATTGAATACATAAGCTTCTTCTTCTTTTCCCAGGCGGAATACAAAGCGTGATGACTGCGCCAGATCCAGATCCCACAGCGATACAGGCAGCAGATACTTGAGGCTAATGAAATTGCAGACATCCACAGGCCCGTTGATGCGCGGGAACCCGCCTCCCTCCCCGGTCTGCGCTGAACGTAGGAGGTATTCGCTGGCAGGCTTCCCTCTGCCCGTAGGCCGGTACTTCCCGTTGCGAAGTATGTCGCGAGCCGCATTCCTGATTTTTTCATCCCCAGCACTTAATGCATCGCTGCGCTGTTGCACTACACTATTAATACGTTCTTCAAACTCATCAGGATATAAAGATACGTCAACAGGTTCAGCGCTAATAATTCCGAGAGCAGTGTCCTCTCGATGCAACAGGTTGTATATCTCAATCATGTGTGAAGACTATAGAAAAGTGTGCATGAATTTTCTTCTCAACCTCAAAGAAGCAAGATGCAGCAACACTCCGAAGGGTCTTTGCTTTTTTTTAACTCTAATGTACCGTAGTATGGTAAGATTGTGCCGTAAAAGGCGAGTCTGGATTGTAGGTGGACTATACTGCGAACCTGAGCAAACCTGTGGAGCGTCAGCAGGCGCCCTCCGCTAATGGTTTGGTACAGGAGCAAAGTTTAATCTATCTTTGGCGCCGCCGATACAGGGTACAGAGGCAGTGTAAAACTACCCAATATTATCCCATTACGTAGAGAACTGGCTATGAGCTTTGTAGTTGAGCCCCTCAACCAGGATATAGTTGTCTTGAAGGTTGGCAAGGCTTTGGACTTCCGGAATGCAGCGGAGTTCAAGACGACGTGCCAGGAGCAAGTCCGCTCCGGCGCACGCAACTTCATCCTCGACTTCTCCGACACCGGCATCCTCGACTCGACCGGCCTCGGCTCGATCTTCTCGCTCTACCGGCAGGTCTCGCCCCTGAGCGGTCAGGTCGTCTTCGCCTCCGTCTCGCGCCCGGTGCAGGTCGTCGTGCAACTGACGCGCACCTACAAGGTCTTCCGGCAGTTCGCCTCGGTCGATGCCGCCCGCGAGGCGCTGCTGAGTTAGCCGCCTGCGAGACGCTTTGAGCGTGTGCTGCCGTTAGGCAGGCCCTCCTTGACTGAGAGAAATCCGAGATGATTCCATGATGCGGCACAAGCACTGCTTCAGCGACCTGACGAGCATGATCGAGCG
>CBDUBU010000005.1:0-41819 GCA_965365465.1 uncultured Rhodothermaceae bacterium | reverse complement strand
GAAAGCACTGGAAAAGTCTAGCCTGGTCATAATAGCGCTCCGGGTTTGATCCCCTGTAAGCGCTTCAATGCCGTACTGACTCTATTGTTGTGGCCGGCAACCGTCTGAAACGTGACGATGTTGTGCTGCCTAGTTGTGCCTGCCGCAGCAATGCTTGTACTTGCGACCGCTGCCGCAAGAGCAGGGATCGTTTCTGCCGGGGTGACCCCGCTCCGGTAGAAAATTGATCCGAGGCTCCTCACGGTCCTCCAGGTAAAAATCGTCCTCCTCACCTTCCACAGAGAACTCCTGTTCCAGAAAAGCAGGAGCCATAGCCACAAGCAGATCCGCTGCCGCCTCATCCAACTCTGATTCAGGTATCCCTTGCTCCCTCAGAATCTGGCGCATACCGTCGAGCATACCTTCAATGAGAGGATCAGCTAGCGCTTGATCTTCCGATTCGACTTCCTCCTCCATATCCACCATGGCATCGAAGATGATCTCGTCCGCATCTTCTTCGTCCATCCCCGAATCTACGAGCATGGATCGAACTACATCGTAAAAGGCTCCGTCATCCATGCTGTCCCATTCATACAGCGTCTGGTAAAACGTGAATATATCAGGCGGCGGTTCTTTTTCCTCTCCAGATGCTTCCCTTTCTAACTCTTCCAGGTATTCGTTCATGTCTCCGACGATCCCTTCATCAACGAGATCTTCCATGTACAGGGCAATCACTTGAGGGCGGCTGACTGTGTCGCGTAAGTCGAGCAGCGCCCAGACTGTCCATGTCCACAGATCAATCTGCGTTTCTTCGATTTCGTCTAGGTCGAGCGTCAAGTCAAGCAACCCTTCTTCATTCAATGGCGGCAGCAAAGAACGCAGGAACCTCACAATCTCCGGCTTTTCTTCCGGATAGATCTTCCCGATATCTCCCAGCATGTCGATGGCCGTAAGACGCCCTCCTTGCAATGCTTGCTCGTCTTTAATCAGCGCCTTGAGGACAGGAACGATTGGATGCCCGAACGTGGGAAGCTGTCTGGCGAACCACTCTCCCACCAGGTCTTCCTGTTCCTCATCCCTCAAGATCTTATCAAAAAGGGGAATAGCCGCTCTTTCCTGAAATTCAATCAGAAACAGCCCTGCGTGTATATCCCGGTACCATCGCGGGTCTTCATCCTTCCAGGTGTCGTCCAACTCACCGGCAAGCATTTCCAGCAAGCCCGCTGTTACCTCCTCACGTCGCAGCAGAAACGCACGAATGAGCTGTTCATCCGGTATCCTGCCTGCCTGCTCCAACGCTTGCAGCAGTTCGGCAGCAGAACATGTGCTATAGTTCATACGCTTCTTCACCGAAATAAAGCTTTTTTAGAGGAGTAGGAGGCTCTTTTGATCAGATCTCCAGGCCCGTTCAGGCAAGATTATCCAGATTAGCGCGGAGCCTCTCCAGTTCAGCTTTTGCATCGCGCTCTTTCTGCCGCTCGCGCGCTACCACTTCCTCCGGAGCGCGTTCTACAAACTGCCGATTGCTCAGCTTCCGCTGTACACTGACATAGAAATCCTCCTTTTGCGCAATCTCCTTACGTAAACGATCACGTTCTACGTCCAGGTCTATCATGTCCGAAAGGGGTACATACACTTCATAGCGCCCTATCACAACCGAGGCGCTCGCCTTCGGCTTGGCCTGCCCGGTTCCAGCTGCAAAACTGCCGACGCGGGCCAGTTTCTCAAAGTATACACGATGCGCCTGTAACATATCTTCCAGCCTCTGCTCGCCTTCAGGCACGTTGATGATGGCAGCCACTTCCGCTCCCGGCGACACGTTATACTCGCTCTTCACATTGCGAATACCTGAGATCATCTCTTGCATCAACTCGAAGATGCGGGCAGCCTTCGCGTCGGTTTCCGCTTCGTTTTTCTCCGGCCACGTAGAAACAATGCACGCCTGCCCATCTCCACGCGGACGTAGCCGCTGCCACAATTCTTCCGTAATGAACGGCATGAAGGGGTGCAATAGCTGAACCATTTTCTCGTAGAGTTCCACTGCGAGGGCTATTTTATCCTCGTCCATCCGCTCTCCACGCGGCGGCTTGATGAGTTCCAGATACCAGTCGCAGTAGTCTCGCCAGAAGAGATTGTAAATGGCCGCGAGCGCTTCGTTGAGACGGTAACGGTCGACGGCATCATTCACCTCGTCAATCGTAACGTTCAGTCGGTGCAGCATCCAGCGCTCTACGAGTTCCAGTTCATCGAAACCGCGCGTACGATGGCAGCTCTTGCCCTCCTCCATAAACTGGCCGAAGACGTTAAAAGCATTCCAGATCTTGTTGGCAAAGTTGCGCCCCATTTCAAACTTCGTGGGGTCCAGCTTGATGTCCTGCCCCTGTGCGCAGAGAACAGTCAGCGAGAAGCGAACGGCGTCAGCGCCATATTGGTCGATCATCTCAAGCGGATCGATGCCGTTGCCCAGGCTCTTCGACATCCACCGCCCCTGCTTGTCCTTAATCATGCCTGTGATAAACACATCCCGGTACGGGACTGCACCGGTGAAGTGCAATCCGGCCATAATCATGCGGGCTATCCAGAAGAACAAGATGTCGTAGCCCGACACGAGCACATGGGTGGGGTAGAAATACTCCAGTTCTTTCGTCTGGTGCGGCCACCCCAGCGTTGCGAAAGGCCATAACCATGAGGAGAACCAGGTATCCAGTACATCCTCGTCCTGCACCATGCCGGGCTGCGGCTGGTCAACCGACACCTCAAAGCCCCGGCCTTCATCGATATTGCCGTGCTCGTCGGTATAGTACCAGACCGGAATACGGTGTCCCCACCAGAGTTGTCTCGAAATGGTCCAATCCCGGATGTTCTCCAGCCAGCGAAAATACTCGTTGGCCCACCGATCCGGAAAGAACCTGACCTTTCCGTCGCGAACAGCTTCAATGGCCGGCTCAGCCAGTGGCTTCATTCGGACAAACCACTGCCGCGAAATAAGCGGCTCGATAACCGCCTTGGACCGGGAAGAGATTGGAACTGTACTCTTGTACGGCTCGATTTTCCCCAGAAGTCCCTCCGCCTCAAGGTCGTTGACGATTTGCTCACGGGCAGCAAAACGGTCCAGTCCGGCGTAACGACCTCCATTCTCGTTGATGGCGCCGTCGAGACCTATGACGCTGACGAAGGCCAGACCGTGCTTTTTGCCGAGGTCAAAGTCGTTTTTGTCGTGCGCAGGAGTAACCTTCAGCGCCCCGGCGCCAAAGTCCATCCTGACGTATTCATCGCCGATGATAGGAATTTCGCGCTCCAACAGAGGCAGCTTCAACATCCGCCCGATCAGGTGGCGATGCCGCTCATCTTCCGGATGAACGGCAACAGCCGTATCTCCCAGCATCGTTTCCGGACGGGTAGTTGCAATGGTGATATACCCTTCTCCATCCGCCAGCGGATAACGGATATACCAGAGACTTCCTTCCCGCTCTACGTTATCTACTTCCTCATCTGAAAGCGCGGTCCTGTCAACAGGGCACCAGTTGACCAGATAGTTTCCCCGATAGATCAACCCTTCTTCGTAAAGCTGAACGAATACCTGCTGAACGGCGCGTGTAAAGCCTTCGTCCATGGTAACCCGTTCCCGATGCCAGTCACAGGAATCTCCAAGCCGCCGCTTCTGCTGCAAGATGATGCCGCCGTATTCTTCTTTCCATTTCCAGACCCTATCTATGAATGCCGCACGTCCCAGGTCATGACGGGTTATCTTTTCTTCCTGCTTGAGGGTCTTTTCCACCACGTTCTGCGTGGCGATGCCCGCATGGTCCAGACCGGCCACCCATAATGCCTCATACCCCTGCATCCGCCGGATGCGCGTCAAGGCATCCTGGATCGTGTCTTGCAAAGCGTGCCCCATGTGCAGCCGCCCGGTGACGTTCGGCGGAGGCATCATAATGACATGAGGTTTCCGATCTGTATCAATTTCGGTGCGGAAAAAGTCTTTCCCTTCCCAGTATCGGTACCACTTCTCTTCGATCTGCGAAGGGTCGTAGGCTGTGCTTGCCCCGGATTCGGTGTCCCTGGTTGAAATTTCGGTAGACATAGAGATTCTTATAGGCTCCTTCCATCCCAGAGCCGGAAATTGGCGCAACGAGCGCGCGCCTTCAGGCCCGAGAAACATAAAAAACGCAAACCCGACAGGAAAAGTCGGGTTCCACCTCGATTCCCTGGAGGAAATGGGAAACTAGAATCCGGAAAGGTCAGGTGCTGTGAAATATGCCGTGATTACTGCAGGCTACTCAGCAGAAAGATAGGCTACATATTTCACCAGTTCGTGGCGTTCCAACTGCTCAATGACGATGTCCTCCTTTGCTTCATCGAGCGAAAGCGTCACGTCATTGGGCTTCTTTATAACTTGCGTCTGTTCTCCGCCGACAAACTGAACTGCCCGGAATGCTTCCGGCCTCGTTGTAGAGGGATCCATGAGCACAAGATAACTGTAGGGCAAAGCTGCTGCCGCCGGGTGCAAGTCCTTTTCATCAATGGAAAGAACGCCCGGCTTCTCCCGCAGAACCTGTAATTGACTGTTTGATAGTGGACTTTTCATCCTGAAAGAAACTTCAACAGGATAGAACTGAAAGGAAACCGGCGTCAATCCCAGCTTCTCTACTACCTCACGCGCCTTGCTTTCTGTAACGTCCTCTCTGAAGGTCACCGAAAGACGGCCTTCTATGAGGTCATAGCCGTCGGGAATCTCAAACTCTATCGTCTGCGCATGAACTGGCCCTGCCAGAAGCGCCGCAATAAAAAACAGAACAGGTGCGATAATCCTTGTCATAGAGAGGGTTCCCTTAATCTTCTATACAAGCCAGTGAACCGCAGCGTAGTTGGGGTTCCCGCCGGCGTACATCAGCGTTACCCGGTTGTACTTCCTGCATGGAAGGATTCCACGTCCGGCACGACGGAGTCCAGGACACGCGCCGAAGACAATACGCCCGGCAATCCCGCTCCAGGGTGTGTGCCCGCGCCGACGAAATACAGGTTTTCGATATCTTCGCTGCGGTTATGAGGCCGGAAATAGGCGCTCTGCGTCAAAATAGGCTCGACACTGAACGCTGCTCCCTTGAATGACAGATAATCATCCAGAAAGCCTTGCGGGGTCAGCATGACCGAAGCAGCCAGTTCCTGACCAAGGCCCGGCAAAATGGTATCGCTCAGGTACTTCTCCACAGCCTGCCGGTACACTTCGGCCTGCTCCTCCCATACGACCCCACTATCCAGGTGCGGCACGGGTGAGAGGACGTAAAAGGCATCGCATCCCTCCGGGGCCATAGACGGGTCCGTTGCCGTAGGCCGATGCAGGTATAGGCTGAAATCGTCGGCCAGAATCTTGTGCTTGAATATGTCCTCCAGAAGATGCTGGTAGCGAGGCCCCAGCAAAATCGTGTGATGCGCTACATCAGAGTACTGCCGCCTCGTACCGAAATACCAGACAAACAAACTCATGGAGTAGCGAAGCTTTTCGATCCGGCGGTTCGTCCAGCGCTTGCGGGCCTTTGCAGGAATCATGTTCCGGTACGTCCATGCGACATCGGCATTCGATACAATCAGGTCCGCCGCTATAGCCTCGCCCGAAGCGAGACGCACTCCGGATGCTCGCTGCCCGTCCAGGACAATTTCTTCCACATCTGCTCCCAGGCGCAGCCTGCCGCCTAGTCCCTCGATCAGGGAAACCATTCCCCGAACCAGCGATCCTGTCCCCCCCATCGCATAGTAGACCCCCCAGTTGCGCTCCAGAAAGGCAATAAGCGTATAGATAGAAGTCACATTGAAGGGATTGCCCCCTACCAGCAGGGGATGGAACGACAGCACCTGACGGATCTTGTCA
This sequence comes from uncultured Rhodothermaceae bacterium, assembly GCA_965365465.1. Lineage (GTDB taxonomy): Bacteria > Bacteroidota > Rhodothermia > Rhodothermales > DASSAV01 > CBDUBU01. The sequence goes on along the minus strand of CBDUBU010000005.1, from coordinate 35,971 downwards.
TTCTTGACATATTTGGAGACAAGCCCGTATACGGTTCGGTAGCTTTCAAGCCGGATCATGGCAGGCGCAATGCGCAGCATATCGGAAAACTTTCCGAATGGCACATGCCCCAACTCCTCAAAACCGATCCGGAAGATATCTTTGCTTTTTACAAAAAACTGCTCGTAGCCGGCAACATCCTCCGGAGCAAAACGAGCAATCTCGCGCTTCATGGCCTCCGGGTCGCCGGTGTAATCGAAATGCGTTCCATCATCGAAGCGGATTCGATAAAACGGGCTGACCGGTCGAAGCTCGACATCATCCTCAAGCCTGCGTCCGCAGAGTTGCCAGAGTTCCTCCAAAAGAAGCGGGGCTGTTATGACTGTTGGCCCGGCATCAAACACAAAACCATTTTCCCGAAACACCCGCGCCCGCCCTCCCGGCTGGTCTAGCCTGTCTATCACGGTAACGCGGAAGCCGCGTACGCCGAGCCGTATCGCTGCCGCCAACCCGCCAAAGCCCCCTCCGACTACAAGCGCATGAGGCGCATCGGGGGCAACGGGGGCGGGGCTTCGGGAGGTGTTCAGGCGGACATCATTGCGACGCGCCAGGTTATCGATCCAATTCATCACAGTTAAAGAGCGCTTGGTTTGAGGTGGCTTTGTAACGCCGCCACATAGAACCGGGTTCACCTGTGATGCATTCTGCCAGTCATGCTTCAAGAAGGCGCGCCGCCGGGGGAATCAAGCAGTTCCTGCAACGTCGCGCAGAGCTTCTCTGAGGAGAACGGCTTTGAGATGCAAACGTACGCGCCTGCACGCACGGCATCCCTTGCCTTATTGCCGGTAAGCCCACTTGCGGCTATAATCGGAAGATTGGGTTTTTTATTTCGCAGTGCGCGAATCGTGGCTATGCCGTCCATTTCAGGCATCATGAGGTCGGTCACTACGATGTCGATCTCATCCTCATGCTGCTCAAAAACACGGAGCGCATCTATTCCGTTACAGGCAGTCAGCACACGGTAGCCCAGGCTTTCCAGCGTGTCGCGTGTCGTCTCCAGAATAAACTCTTCGTCATCCACTACCAGCACCATCTCCCCGTTTCCGCGACAGAACGCTTCCAACTCAGCGCTGCTCCTGACGGCGATCTTTTCGCTGGAGGCCGGAAGAAACAGGGTGAAGGTAGTTCCATACCCTACTTCACTGTAAACGTTTACGAAACCCCCGTGGCTCCTGACAATGCTGTAGACCGTGGACAGACCGAGGCCCGTTCCCTTGCCGATATCTTTGGTCGTAAAGAAAGGTTCAAATATTTTGTCCAGAATCTCAGGAGGAATGCCTGACCCGGAATCGCTCATGGAGATCCGCACGTACGGGCCAGGACGCGCATCCAGGTTCGACCTGGCAAAGGCTTCATCGATCAAAAAGTTTTCAGCCTCGATGGCAAGGCGTCCCCCCTCCGGCATGACATCACGCGCGTTGACGCAGAGGTTCATCAGTACTTGCTGCAACTGCGTCGCATCACCTTTGACCATCCACAGCCCATCCTGAATGCTCGTCTCAACCGCTATGTTGTTCGGAAAAGTTTCGCTTACGATCTTTTCCACTTCAAGGATGATCTGCTCAGTGTAAAGCGGAACACGCTCTCCCTCTACGCCCCGCGCAAAGGCGAGCACCTGCTTGACCATCTCTGAACCACGCTGTGCGCTCTTCTGAATCATTGCCAGGGTGCGCTGCGTCTTTTCCTCGCCATCAAAGCGTTGTTGCAACACCTTGACGCCCAGCAAAATCGGAACCAGCAGGTTGCCCAGATCATGCGCGATGCCGCCAACAAGGCGCCCGATGCTTTCCATGCGCTGAGAGCGCAAGAACTGGGATTCAAGTTTCTTTCGCTCGGTGATGTCTGTATTAATCACCAGAATTGACTTCGGATTGCCCGCCGGGTCTTGAACGAGCGTCCAGCGACTCTCAACAACAATTTCTGCACCCGACCTGGTCTGCTGGCGCAACTCTCCCGACCATTCTCCATCGCGCCGCACTGATGCCCAGGCATCACCCAGGTGCTCATAGCCATCCTTGTAGAGCAGCTTATCGGCTATCTCACCCAGGATCTCTTCCGAAGTCCATCCCGTCAGCCTTTCAGCGCTCTTGTTCCAGTAGATAACACGCCCTTCCAGATCGAACGCGCTGATGGCATCCCGTGCCTTGTCCAGGAAGGCAGCCTGTTCACGGATGCGCTCTTCGGCTCGCTTGCGCTCCCGTGCGTAGCGAATGGAACGCTCAAGCAACTGCGCATCGATCTGCCCCTTTACCAGATAGTCCGCAGCGCCTGCCATCATCGCGTTCAGGTCAACGTTCAGATCACCCTGCCCGGTGAGCAAAATCATGGGCGTGCTGTTGCCGCGCTCATTCGCTTCACGCAACAACTCCAGACCGTTCCGCGCCCCCAGGCGATAATCAACCAGGCACACGTCGAAGACCCTTCCCGTCACGGCGTCGAGTCCTTCTTCATAGCTCTGCGCCCAATCCAGGTCGCAACTTATGCTGGTCGCCTTGGAGAGAAGGTTTTTCGCAATAAAAAAGTCATCCTCGTCGTCCTCGATAACCAGTACGTCGAGATTTTCTTTTGCGATCATTGTCGGTATCATGTGCTCTGGCCGGGTAATTTCACGATCTCGAACCAAAAACTACCGAGTACGCTGATGGCATTTGCCAGTCCATCAAACGTGACGGGCTTTGTCATAAAAGCATTCACGCCCAGATCATAGCTCCGTAGAATATCCTGCTCCGCTTCAGACGTAGTAAGGACTACAACCGGAATGCTGCGCAGGACCGGATCTGACTTGATTTCATATAACGCTTCCCGACCATCCTTACGGGGCATATTCAAATCCAGAAGGATCAAACCGGGGCGAGGGGCGGTCTCCGCTTCGGCATATCTGCCTTTTCGGCGCAGATATGCCATAAGTTCTTCGCCGTCCTCCACATAGTTGATTTCGTTCGCCAGCCGGTTCTTCTTCAACGCCCGGATCGTCAACATACGATCATCAGGGTCGTCGTCAGCAAGTAGGATTACCACAGTTTGTACACAATGCTCATTAGCAGGATCTAACATGATTGCCATAAACAGGATGACTATCTTCGAGACTACTCGAGTCATGCGCCTCTTGCAGCGCCGGATTCCAGCATAGCTTCAGGCAAGGCTGACTCAGCCATGTTTTCTTGATGCACCGGCAACATGACCACGAAGGTGCTTCCTCCTCCGGGGCTGCTGCGTGCAGTAATCGTTCCTTCATGTCGCTCTACGATGCGGCGGCAGATAGCTAATCCCATTCCCGTACCGGCATACTCTTCGCGGGAATGGAGCCGTTGGAAGGGGGTGAAAATCCGATCCACATATTTCTCGTCAAATCCAATCCCATTATCCGCCACCGTCAACCGGCATACCTCCCGAACACTTGCTCCCGAACCAGCACGCTGCTTTTCAATCGCAGACGTTATCTGAACAAGCGGAGCAGCGTCTTTTCGACGAAACTTGATAGCATTCCCAATCAGGTTTTGCAGCAACTGATGCATCTGGGTCGGGTCGGCTTCAATGACCGGTAATGCGCCTAGTTCCACAATCCCTCTGCTCTCTGAAACAGCAATTTCAAGATCAGAAAGCACTATTCTCGCTACTTCCTCCAGATCTACAGAGGAAAATGGTCGCCCTCGCGTCGATACGCGCGAGTAGGCCAGCAACTCGGAAATGAGTCGGGACATCCTGGAGGCTGCCTCCTGCATACGCTTCAGATAGTACTTTCCGGAATCGTCGAAGCGCTGCTCGTAATCCTCTCGCAGCAGATCAGCAAAGGCGCGGATCTTACGAAGAGGCTCCTGCAAATCATGAGAAGCAACGTAGGCAAAATCCTGCAACTCCCGATTACGGTTTTCCAGGGCTTTGGTGGTCCGCTCCATAACCTGCTCTGTCTGTACACGCTCGCTGATGTCACGCGAACTGGTCTGGATCTGCACTACCTGTTCACTCCGATCACGGACAGGCTTCATGTCCGTTTCCAGCCATCTGATTGACTCTTCCCGGGTCCTCGCCCGAAACACAATATGGACGAATGATTCCGTGGTCAGCACCTTGCGAAACGCATCGAGAACCTGAGCCAGGTCATCCGGATGAACAAAATCAACCGGCGTCATTCCCACGACTTCATCCGGCGCGTACTCCAGAATACGCCTGGAAGAAGGGCTCGCATAAATGCACCGACCGCTCGGCTCAAAAAGGCAGATCAGGTCCGTCATATTCTCTGCCAGCAGCCGGAAGCGCTGCTCACTTTCCCGGAGCGCCTCTTGCGCCTTTTTCTGCTCGGTTATATCTCTTCCTTCCGGGATCAATAAAACAACGTTTCCTTCCTCATTCAGAAGAGGCTTGATTGAGAAATCAATGATCGCTCTAGCGTCTCCTTTGCCTCTTACCTCAGCTTCATAGCGAATGAAGGCTCCTTGAGCAGCATCCTGCACAGCGAGATGAAGCCGGCGCCTTCCTTCCTCTGATACTCCCCACCAGTAACAATCCCAGAAGTACTTGCCGATTACGTCTTGCGATTCCAACCCGCCAAATGCCAGCGCCGCCTGGTTAACCTCAATCAATGTGCCGTCAGGTTTCAGCAACCCGATGAACTGGTACATCGAATCAAAAATCCCATGAAACCGGCGCTCTCCTTCCCTTACGTTCGCTTCCGCCTGTTTGCGTGCTGTGATGTCCCGAATAGCGCTTGAAACCAGAATCCCCTCCTCCGTCTCAAGAGGACTTAAACTCACTTCTATGGGAAACTCGCTGCCGTCTTTTCTGCGCCCCCGAAGTTCCATTCCGATCCCCATCGGCCTGGCATGTGGATTTTCAAAGAACGACTTCTGATGTTTCCTGTGACGCTCCCTGATCTCTTCAGGCAACAGAACCTCTATATACTTACCCAGCAACTCTTCCCGGCCGTATTCGAATAATTCTTCCGTTCGCGCGTTGACAAGCACGATTTGCCCGCCCCGGTTGACGATTACCATTGCATCAGGAGCAGACTCAACCAGCGCCCTGAATTTGCTCTCCAGTTCTGCTTTTCCGGAAACCCCGCTCGCCTCTACCATCAGAAAAGAAACCTGCCGGTGATGGAAAACCGGCTTTACGGTCAGATCAAGCGTGCTGGTTTCATCGCCGGAGCCGCGCATTTCAATCTCGCGTTCGCAGGCTATTCCTCCTGCAGCCTCCCTCACGGCTTCCTGTAAACGTCTCTGGCTTTCGGCAAGACTACGCCACCATGCAGTTTCCCAAAATTTTTTCCCTTCCACCGTCTCCCGATTCAGTGTGAGATGAGATAATGCTTTATGGTTTGCATCGAGAACATCTCCTTGCAGGCTCAATAGCCATGCAAACGCTGACCCGGTGCGGAAGGCTGCCACATAATGTATTGGATCAAGGTCATCGCCCTTTTTTATTTCTCCTGACGCCATACTGGGGGACTGCATATAACGTGTTGATCTATCAATACTTATGACAAATTAATCCTGGGCCCGAAAGGCCCTATGTATGGAAAAAATATGCCAACCTCATGCACTGTAGTGTTACGATCCTGTAACAGCAAATACCAGACGGGAGGGGAGGGCGCGCCAGTCTAGGCATCCCTCTCGCGTCTGGCTTGATAACGTTCTTTTATCTCGGAGATGCTATCGCCCCCGTATTTCTCCAGAAAGGCGTTGGCAATGACCATTGCAACAGTAGCTTCTGCGACCGTAGAGGCAGCCGGAACGCTAGTAACGTCGCTGCGCTCGTACCGTGTCGGCTGCGCCGATCCAGTGGCAATATCAACGGTGCCCAGCGGCTTGATGAGCGTAGGGATAGGCTTCATGTAACCACGGACCACGATAGGCATTCCATTCGACATACCTCCCTCAACGCCGCCCGCATGGTTGGAACTCCGTCCGTAATCGCCGTTTTTTTCTACGATTGGATCATGCACCTGCGAACCCGGGCGGAATGCGCCGAGCACTCCGTCCCCGATCTCTACAGCCTTCTGCGCCTGGATGGAGAGAATGGCCTGCGCCAGTTGACCGTCCAGGCGGCGATCCCAGTGTACATAGGATCCCAGGCCGGGCGGCGCTCCCGTCACGACCACTTCATAGATTCCCCCCAGCGAATCGCCCTGCTGCTTTGTTTCCTTGATATGCTCGATGCAGCGGTCGGATAGATCGCTATTCAGTATGCGAACTTCGCTCTCATCGGAAGCCCGGTACAGCGCTTCGGCGCCTTGTGCTATAAGCGCATCCACACGTTCATGCCATTCTTCCGGACCCTCATAACCCACCGCTCCGATGCGGATCACATGGCTTCCTATCTCGATTCCAAACTGCTTGAGAAACAGACGGGCTAACGAACAGCACGCAACGCGCATGGCTGTTTCGCGTGCGCTGGCTCGGTCGATAACCGGGCGAATGTCTGAGAAGCGATACTTCTGCACACCTGTCAGGTCAGCGTGACCAGGCCGGGGCAAGGTCACCAGATCGACGCCCTCTCCCTTGCCCTCCACAGACATAACTTCCGGCCATCCGGCACGGTCCTTCTGATAGGCCGCATTGTCGAGCCGGAGCGCTACAGGGCTTCCCAGCGTAGCCGAGAAACGAACGCCCGAATAAATATGCACCTGATCCTGCTCGAACTTTGCCCGCCCGCCCCGGCCGTAGCCCAGCCACCGCCGCGCCAGATGACGATTGATCTCCTCAGTCGTTACCGGAACCCCTGCGGGCATTCCTTCCACCACGCCGATGAGCGCCTCTCCGTGTGATTCACCTGCCGTCAGATATCGTATCATTTAGCCCGTATGCTTTATGTCTCTCTGATTGATGCAACCGAACAGCCTAACGCTAAAAAAGCCAGATCGGTTCAAAGACCGACCTGGCATTCATTTCAAAAACACTACGCCGCCCTAAAACTATCTCTGAGCGGGCGCTTCGATCTCGTAAAAGGCATTCAGGCCGTCCCGCCGCTTGACGCGAACCACGACTGATTCTTCACGTTCAGCAGCCTGTTCAAAAGCCTCACGCGCCTCATCCATCGTGGTTACTTCTCGATCTCCTACCCTCGTGATGACGACATCACGGGGCAACCCTCCCTGCGAACTGACGCTGCCGTTCTTGATGTAAGCTACGTAAGCGCCCTCTCCTTCAAAGGCATCCCGATCACGCGAAGTTAACGCTTGCAAACCGATTCCCCAGTCGGAAAGCTCTGTGCTTTCGGCTGCAGGAGGCTCCGCTTCTCTATCCGGCATTTCCTGCGGCTGATCGAGACGATCAAGTTCACTGAACCATGACCGATACGAGGGGTCCTCGCGCCCGTACAACTCTACCCGGAACACCTTTCTAGCTCCGCGACGCCATACTTCTATGGCAAGCAAATCTCCGGGCCGGCGTTGGGCAATCGTTCGTTGCAGTTCATTCGGAGCATCAACCAGCGTCCCGTCAATCGAGAGCACAACGTCTCCCTCTCGCAGCCCCCCCTTATCTGCTGCGCCTCCGTGGGTAACCTCGGCAAGGTACACGCCTCTCACTCGTTCCAGACCCAGCCGTCTCGCGTCCCGTGAATCAACCTCTTGTATCGTTACCCCCAGAAAACCACGCTGAACTTCGCCGAAAGAAATTAAATCGCTGGCTACGCGCTGCATCAGGTTCGCCGGGACGGCAAACCCATATCCTTCGTAAGACCCGCTTTCCGTTGCAATCGCAGTGCTGATCCCAATCAACTCGCCGTTCATGTTCACCAGCGCCCCTCCCGAATTGCCCGGGTTGATGGCGGCGTCCGTCTGAATGAAATCCTCGATCCCAAACCGATCCTCAATGATGTTTACCTGCCGCCCCAGTGCGCTGACAATGCCCGCCGTTACAGTAGAAGTCAGGCGAAACGGATTTCCCACAGCAAGCACCCACTCGCCGACCGTTACTTCATCGGAGTTGCCCATTACGATCACAGGCAAATCCGCAACATTTTCGACTCTGATGACCGCCAGATCTGTTGCTACGTCGGTTCCCACGACACGGGCACTGTATTGCCGCTTGTCTGACAGCGTTACCTGGATGCGCGAAGCATTCTCGACCACATGATTATTCGTAATGATATGCCCCTGGTCTGTGATAATTACGCCGCTGCCGACGCTCTGACGGGGCGCCCGGTCCCGAAAAAATCGCTCATGAGGATTCCCGTTCTCCAGCCACTCTTTGGGCAGCGACTCAGAGGCAGGGACTTCAACTTGTATATAAACTACCGAGGGCGTGACTTGCGCAGAAACATCCTTGAACCAGTGATTCAGCGTTGCCATCTCCAGACCACCTACCGGAGAAATAGTATCCGGCGCAAACACGCGCCGAATCGGCTCCTGGCGCCCAATCTCGACCTGTGAGGCAACCGGCGGAGCATTCGCAGCCTGCGGACGCAGATCCACCATAAACAACATGATGAGGATCCCTGTCAGAAGACCGGCCAATACGAGACCTATTCCCAGCAAAACCAGGACATTACGATTGAGATGAGATCCTTCCATGAAATAACGGGGACTGAAAAACGAAGAAAACCTGCAGCCGCAACTGACTCACCCTGTAACCTACAGATTGTTTCGTCATGGCGCTGAATCCATACAAGAAAACGAAAATAATCAGTAGGTTAACTTGTTTGCCTCTGTAGGATCCACAGACGCCGACGTCTCTTCTGCCAGGGCAACAACACGCGTATGCAGAAGGCGAGCCAGTTCCTTCCGGCTGCGTGAAGCGGTGGAAACCGGGGATCCAACACGAATCTGCATATCTATGCCGGGCACGCCGAGCAGGCCCCACACATGCTCCACAAAGGTCTGGGGCGAGTCAGACCAGGTTAGCATGTCGCGTACTGCGCCGACGGCCGGGATGCCATTGACACGCACCGGGCGCAGATAAAGAGGAATAACCACGCCCTGTTCTTTCTCCGCAACTGCAGCAAAAGCGCCGGTTTTGAAAGGCAACACACGGTCTCCGCGACCGGTCGTGCCCTCAGGAAACACCAGAACACTCACCCCGCTGTGCAGCTTCTCCCAGAGGCTATCCAGGAAGGCCCTGGTCATTGTCCTTCGCTGCCTGTCAACAAAGATAACTCCCATCTGGCGAGCCATCCATCCGATCAAGACCCACCGGCGCATTTCACTCTTGGCGACAAAAGCAACAGGCATTGCCGATCCAAGCACGATAGGGTCGAGAACCCCGAAGTGGTTGCACACGATCAGCGCCGGATTCTCTTCCGGAATTCTCCCTTCAAGCGTTACCTGTATGTTTAGAATCTTGCATAAAAGCCGACATCCTGCCTGCTGGCGTCGGGCGCGGTAATAAGCACGATCCTGCGGGCGAAAATGCCACGCCGTCATGACGAGATATAAAGTATGAGATGGTATGACTGCAAGAATGCGAACGATTCTCCAAAGACGACGCATAGCCCCCGGAAAGTATCTGCTTGAATGCCCTTTGATGAACCGACAGAAAAAGCCGGTGGAATGCCCGGCCTGTTGCAACCTTAACCCGGCGAACAACCCGGAAGGTTCACGCAGACTCGACAATACGGCTGTTCGAGCTTGGATGATATACGGGGAAAGTTACTGTAAAGACGCTTCCCTTGCCTTTTGTGCTTGTCACGGATATCTCTCCCCCCATAAGCCGAACCAGCTTTGCCGTGATAGCCAGACCCAGACCGCTCCCCTCATGCGAACGCGCCAGACCGGTCGATTCCTGGCTGAACTCCTTGAACAGATTCGGCAGAAACGCCTCCTCGATGCCTATTCCGGTGTCGATCACACGTATGTAAATCTGCTCGCCTTCCTGTCCCAACGCAACGGTCACGCCTCCCGTATCCGTGAACTTGATGGCGTTTCCTATCAGGTTGTAGAGAATGCGTCCGTAATAATCAGAGTCCAGTCGCGCGTACAGCGGCTGCTCCTGACCTGCGAGTTCCAGGGTAATGCCTTTTTGTACGGCAAGCGCACTGAGTAAACGCATCACCTCATCGGTCCTGGCGCTCACATCGACCGTCTCCAGCTTGAGCTCCATCATCCCGGCCCGGAGCCGGGCAAAATCGAGCACCGAGTTGACGGTGTGCAACAGTCTGGTTCCATTTTCATCGATTATATCCAGGAACTCGTGATACTTTTCCGGCGCTTCCTCCTTGAGTATGGCAGTAAAACCCAGAATGGCCGTAATAGGCGTCCTTAACTCGTGCGACGTGTTGGCGAGAAACTCGTCTTTCAGCTTATCGGCCTGCACAAGGCTCTGGTTCGCCTGCTGCAGGCGCTGGTTTGCCTGCTGCAGCCGTTCGTTCAGCACCCGTTCTCGCGCAAGTTCTCGCGCCTGCTCACGCGCACGCCTGTTTTCCGCCAGCGCCCGGCGATGCCTTACAGAGAACGCTACAAACACTGCGAGGGCGGCAACATAGGTCAGGTAAGCCCACCAGGATCGATACCACGGAGGCAATATCCGAAAAGCGTATTGCGCTTCCGAGCTTATCATACCCTGCCCGTTTCTGGCTCGAACGTGAAAAACATACCGCCCCTCTTGAAGATTCACATAGCTTCGCTGCGTTTGCAAGCTCCAGGGCGACCATGCTTTACTGTAACCGCTCAGAAAATACTGATACTGATTGGCCGTTGTCGCATTGAAGCTCGGAGCGGCAAACTCGAAAACAAGGTGGTTTGCTGCGTAGGCCAGTTCAGGATTGGATATGAACGGTTTTCTCCGGTCGCTATCTGCGCCATTCGAGGCCGCCCCTCCGAAGATGGTTCTTCCTCCACGCGCAACCCTCACACGGCGAATGAGTGCAGTAAAGGATCCATCATACGTTTTTCGAATGGCAGTATCGTATCGGACCAGCACATCCCCGTTAGCCAACCAGACAACTCCACTGTCTTCAATGAGCATCTCAGACGTTCGCGCCTTGGGATAGCGAAGCGCCAGCGGCGTCGTATGGCTGTAAGATCCTTCCGCTTGCGGTTCAGCAACAACAACGCGATCCGAGTACACCATCCATACATTATCAGCGTCATCTGAATGAATCGAGCGCAGCGGATCTACCTTTTCCGCCGACTTTACGATCAGAGTATCCGGCGAGAATGAGACGTAGCCCTGTGGCGACGCAACAGAATCATCTCCACGGAAGCGGAAGCCGCCCTGCGCTGTTGCAAAAAGCGCCTTTCCTCCTACCAAAGCGATAATTACACGCGAATCTCCGAATTCTTTTTGTCCATCAAATATTTGTATCAGCGGGTTTGCTCCGATTTCCGGAGCAAACTGCATTTGCACGACCTTGCCGCTCTGTGTGCTGTACCAGATCGTCCCATCCCGCTCCTCTACGATGGAATAAACCTCTTCCCGAATCGGATCCGGCGCCGGCTTCAACCGCCAGCCCGGTCCGGAACGCTGCATCGTAGCCAGACCTTCTTTCGTTCCTACGTAAATCAGATCTTTCTGCCGCTCGGATGGGAGAAGCACGTAAGCTTCATCGGGAACCAACTCTTTGGCCTTCTCGCCCCGCAACGCATAGATTCCCTTCGCGGTAGCCACAAGCAGTTCGTCTTCCAGGCTCACGAGCGACCAGGAAGGCGGAATGTCAGGGACAGGACGGAAGTGTGCCTGCCCGCCCTTCGCCTCAGCCGATGCGCTGCGTTCCAGATAATATAGACCCGTGCTCGTCGCCGTATACAACGTGCCCTTGTGTCTCAGAATATTGTTGATGCTGCCGTCAAGACCCAGGTTCTGGTTGAATACCGAAAGCTGCGAACGCGCCTCGACACGAACGATGCCTTTGCTTTCCAGCGCCATCCACAGCCCATCTTGCCGATCCAGATACAGGAAATTTACCCAGTCATCCGGCAAGCCCCCTGACTTGTCGAGCACCTGATAAAGCTTGCCCTGACTATCCATGAGCAGCACACCGTTGCCTCGCGTCGCCAGGGCAAAATACCCATCCGGGAGCGCGCACCCGTGATACAGCATCTCGGGCAGGAACTTGTCAGCCTCTGTCTGGAAAGGAGTGAAACTGAATCCGTCATACAGAAAGAACCCTGTTCGTGTGCCTATCAGGATGCGTCCGTCCAGAAAAGGCGCCATCACAAAAATCTGAAGACTCTGAAAAGCCTCTCCTCCCGGCACGAGCCGCAGGGTCTCGTCTACCTGTTCCAGAAGGCCGACTCCTTTTTCGCGCACAAAGAAGCGATTGTTGACAACAAAAGAGGTGTGAAACTGCGAGTCGCTGGCAAAGGCATACATCTTTGAGCCGTCCCAGCGGAACAGTCGTTCCTGTGACTGAAAATAGACGCCGGATTCGGAAACATGCGTTCCCCACACCCCTGAGAAGTCCCGATCCGTAGCAGCTACATGGTCTATCAAAGACACATACCTGAGCGTGCCTGTCGAATCAGGACTTAAATAGCCGAAGTCTCCCTGGGAACCTACATAGACCGTCCCCTCCGGACTTACATCAATGGAGAGCACCGGAGTGCCCGTTCTGGTTGGAATCAGCCGCCAGAACTCCCCATCGAATTCCAGCACACCGCTGATATTGGCAACATAAATGATGCCTTCCGGATTCTGCGCTATCCCCCAGTTTTGCGGATGCGCTCCGTAATCCTGAGGCGCATATCGCTTTGTAAAAAACGGAAGCCCTACTTCTACCCACGGAGATGCAGGCTGAGCGCGCAGCGCATCGGGGAGGAGTATGCATACCAGGAGAATCCAACTCCACAAGCACGCCTTGCCCCGGTCAGGTCGCAGTGCTGCGTTACCTGCCTTTGTCTCTTGCCGCCTTATAGAACGAGGCAAGCGCCGCCTTCCTGTTCCTTTTCTCTCCAATGCTTTGGTCTCTTTCTCAACCGGGTCTTTTCTTGCCAGACGCTGTTCTGCCAGGAGAATATCGCTGTAGCTTCAGCAAAAAACGATCCTACAATACGGCTTCTTTATCCTCCTGAAACGCAAACCTGTAAGCCAGGCATGATCCTTTGGTTATAATCCTGCTACTTCAAACAAACAGCCAAAACCAGGTTCCACAATTGCTTGCACCTCAGCAGAGGACAACGCATCTTCTCCATAAACGAAAAGAATACTCTCTCACAGAGTGGCACAACCGTTGCTAAGAGCAAAAACAAACAACAGAAAGGTGTTTCTGAAATCAATATAATACGAGCACTGCCTGCCCCTGCAAGGCAGAAAGGATACTGGCAACCACTCACCTACCCTTCATCCACACCGTCATGAAAAAAGTCACCGCCCTCTCGAAGATCTTCGTTCTTGCCCTGTTTTTCGCAGCCGCTCCGCTGGCCGGATGCAGCGTACAGACACTGAGCGGTCCCGACCTGGAGAACGTCGTAGAAGACCAGAATGCCCGGATTACTCCCACCACGAACACTACGGGCGTTGAAGCCAATGAAGAGGGCGCCGGCAAAGGAACCACCGGCGGTTCCTTTGAAAGAGCAGTAGCCCCGAATGAAACCGATGAGGATTGAAATAGTCTCGTTCCGGATATAAGTTCTTTCTCAGTATTTTGTTTGTTAAAAAGCCTGGATAACAATGCCGTTGTCCGGGCTTTTTTGTTTTTCGATTATCGCGGTACAGCAAAAAACACTCATCGTGCATGATCGCCGCTCCATTCCTGGATGTCTTGGTGCCGTTTGATCCTGTGTGCTGAAGAAAAAACAGAGGAATTTTTCACCTTTCATCAGGTGTTTTTTTCCTCTTTGAGATAGCGCTGCCCCTGTTTCCGCAGCCTTGACTTATCTTCAAGACCAGATGTCTATCCTTTGACTGCTCTTTTCTCGACCTGATTTCACTTAAAAGCGCATTTCCGTGTGGCGCCCTGATGTTTTTTTTGCCCTGACGGGTGATGTTCGCCGTAATTCACGTGCGCTGAGGCAGGTGCGAGCGCTTGTTTCACTTGGATATAAAATTGAAGCCTGCGCTCTCGCTCCCGCTGCCGAGACGGTATGGCTGGAAGAAGGCATCCGGCTGCGCTGTTTTCCTCAACCACAGGGAGGCGGGCCGCGATTTTTCTATGCAGTGCATCGTATGTTCAGCGAGGCAGCCAGGCAAACCCCGGCTGCCATTTATCATGCGAGCGATCTCTATGCACTGCCTGCCATGCAGTCAGCTGCCCGGCGGAACAACGGGAAACTGGTGTATGATGCCCGCGAGCTCTATCCTTTCGTCTCATCAACTTCAGGCCGTCCGTGGATCCGGCTTTTCTGGTATCTCCTTGAACGGCGCTTTATCCGCCAGGCAGATGCCGTGCTGACCGTGAGCGAATCCATTGCCGTGCGACTCGCAGCCATGTATGGCATCCAAGGGCCAGTTGTACTCTACAATGTGCCGCAGGCAGTCAGGATTGCACCGGCGAATGGGTTGCGCACCCACAAAGCCGCGAACAAAGTCCTGATTCTTCATCAGGGACAGATTCGGAAAAGCCGCGGATGCACGCTCCTTTTAGATGCAATGAGAGACATTCGTGGCGCGGATCTCATTTTTCTCGGAAACGGGCCGCTCAAACCCGAGCTTTTGCGCATGGCAGCGCAGCATCACCTAGATGACTGCGTCCACTTCATGAACCCTGTTCCACCGGACGAACTTCTTTCCTTGACTGCCTCGGCAGATATCGGCGTTACCCTGCTTGAGGATACCTGCCTGAACCACCGTTTCGCGCTCCCTAACAAGCTGTTTGAGTACCTTACGGCAGGGCTGCCTGTGCTCGCCAGCGATTTGCCGGAAATCAGGAAGGTCGTTGCAGGCTTTGATGTAGGCTGCGTTGTCAATCCTTGGAACAGGCAAGCCCTGGTAAACACGCTGCAGCGAATGGTTGATGATGCCCCTGCACGTGCGCATTGGTCAGCCAATGCAGCGGCTGCGCTTGCATCCTACAGTTGGGAAAAGACTTCCCGGCGTTTCATACAGTGTTATGAACGCCTTTTGCCGCCTGCGAACAGGCTGAGTTGATCCTTTCATTCATACCGGATGCCGGCGCGCTACAAGAGCGAGCGGTCTACGTTGTCTCTGCCGCAATCAAAAAACAGGCTTCAGACGCACTCTTTTCGCCTGCTGCGGCGCTGCCACGGCGGTAGACACGCCGGTGAATGTATGGTGCGCCGCCGGCCGACTCATCCGGGACAGGACGCTTGCTCTGCCGGTGAAGCTTCCCATCCAACGCGAATTTCCAGATCGCGGCGCCTCTAACCCGTATGCAAACTTGCTCTCCGTTGCAGAGCAGAATGAAAAGATTGGCTGCTCCCGGAGGCGTCATTTGCCAGACTACTGCCTCGATCTCGGATACCAGAATTTGTCTGCGGTAGCGACCTCCGGCGTGCCAGCCAGTTAGCTGAATCCATTCGGGAAATAACCGGGCCGTGCCGATAGACCATCTGAGTTCAGGATAACGGCAACGGGACTTGAGAAGCGCCATGACATGCACGTTTGCAGGTGATACATAAGGCTCTCACCAGGCGGGAGCCTGAAAATGCCGCGCATTTTGAATGACATAAAACAAATATGATGCCGCCTCGGTCTCCTTCGCCTCCGGACTACTCCTTATTCCATCTCAGGAACCGTTCGTCCTGCCTTTCATTTAGCAATAGTCATCTCGGACGGTGTCTCTGCGACCTTCTGGCTCGATGCACACTTCGTTTCTCCCATGATGCTTTGTTATGCGGGTTAGCTATAGCGAAGATTATTACGTTCCTCTGCCTCCCCGGCACCCTTTCCCTATGGGGAAATTTCCTGCTCTATACCAGCTCCTGCTGGCGGAAAACCTGGTATCACCCGACCATGTAGTCCCACCCCGACTTGCCGACTGGTCTGATCTGCTCCTGGCGCATTCTCCTGAATACCTTACCAAGCTTGCGAACGGAACGCTGAGCAAACAGGAGGAGCGGCGCATGGGGTTGCCCTGGTCAGAACGGCTGGTGCATCGCTCCAGGTTGGCTGTACAGGGCACGATCAATGCAGCCTTCATGGCTTTGTCGGATGGAATTGCGGCAAATCTCGCAGGCGGCACGCACCATGCCTTTCCGGATCATGGCGAAGGGTTTTGTGTTTTGAACGATGTCGCCGTTGCCATTCGTGTGTTACAACGATCTCACTGGATCCACCGTGCGCTCGTTCTGGATCTTGACGTTCACCAGGGAAATGGAACGGCGGCTGTGTTTGCCGGAGACGATGCTGTCTTTACCTTTTCCATGCACGGCGCCAAAAATTATCCTTTTCGCAAAACGCCTTCTTCACTGGATATTGAGCTTCCCGACCAGACCGGCGACGTTGCTTACCTGAAAACACTGAAACAACATTTGCCTCAAGTAATAGCCCGTGCAAACCCGGACATCGTCTTCTACCTTGCAGGCATTGACGTGATGGCGAACGACCGCTTCGGAAGGCTGGCGCTCTCACGAGATGGGCTGAAACAGAGAGATGAATTCGTACTCGAAGCCTTGCACCGAGCCGGACTGCCTGTTACGTTATTGCTTTCGGGCGGATATGCCTCTACTGCGGAGGCAACTGCAGAGCTTCACAGTTTCGCGCACCGGGAAGCCGGAAAAATCTTCGGCTGACGTGAAAGCTTCCAGCGCACACGGTCTCAAAGCATCCGGCGCTGCTCGGCCAGCACGCCATGGCAGTCCTCCTGAAGCACCCTGCGAAACCAGAATGTGTAATGTTCAGGGTGCTCGTTGACTTCCTTGATTAGATCTCCCCGACTGATCCACCGCCAATCCGTCACTTCCTGTCCGTCAGGCACAGGGTCTCCATCAAATATACCCGTAATGATGTGGTCGTATTCGTGCTCGTAAAGCCCCCCCTCAAACTGAACCTTGTACACCAGACTGGATGCCTGTTCCAGGGCGCAGCGAAACCCCATTTCCTCCTCAAGGCGGCGTGCAGCAGCATCAAGTACGGACTCTCCAAGCCGGGGATGGCTGCAACAAGCATTGGACCATAACCCACCTGAATGGTACTTCGCTGCATGACGCTTCTGGATCAGCATCTCGCCTTTTCGGTTCAGAATGAAAACCGAAAAAGCGCGATGCAACCACCCTTCAACATGAGCTTCCATCTTCTCTGCCAGCCCGATCTGCCGATCCTGAGCATCAACCAGAACAACATATTCCTCTGTCATGCGCTTTGCCTGATGGTTTGAGGTATGGTTTTATCCAGAATGCGCCCTGAAGGGATAGGTCGCAAAAGATTAGGAGCGACAGGCTCTTGCAAAAGAGATCCTTTCGCCGCACTGAATCGAATGCGCCGCAAGCGACACAAACCGTAACAGGCCAGCGCCAGCTTGGTCATCAAACCTGTATGCGCGCGCCTGTTGAGATTGTCGAAGCCGTTTCTCCGGATTTCCCGATGTATCCCCCGATACACTTCCGCCGCCACTACAGACGCTCGCGCAAAGGAGCCGGGCAGCGCCGCAAGGCCCGGCAGTGCATACTCATATTCGGCATCGGCAACCTCCATCATGGCTCTTATGAGCGCTTCGTACTTTGGCGGAACAGATTTGTTATCGGCTATCGACTCGAGATCGCAACGGGATACATCATAACACACCATCATTTCTTCAGGCAGATATATGCGGTCACGCCGCAGATCTTCACCTACATCACGCAGAATGTTGGTAAGCTGCATAGCCCGGCCCATCGCTGCTGCCCGCTGAAGAACATCCCTGTCGCGTATGTTAAAAAGATAACAGAGCCAGATCCCCACGACGGATGCCACCCGGTACGCGTACAGATTCAACTCATCCAGCGTACGAATAGCCACAGGCCCCAGATCCATACGCACTCCAATGGCTAGTTCATTCACGAAATCAAAGGGCAGACCACTGGCTTTCGTAGCAGTCATTAATGTGTCCAGCCAGGAAAGTTCTGATGGATGCCCCTCGTATGCGTTGCGGCACCGCATCATCCATTGGTCCAGCGCTCGCCTTGCTTCATCAGCAGCTTCAGTCCCTATCCCCGGCTGCTTTTTATCTACGATATCATCTGTCGTGCGGCAGAATGCATAGAGCGACTCAACGAGTTGGCGCTGATCGCGTGTAAACCAGCAGGCGGCGAAAGAGAAAGAGCGCGAGTTCCTCCTGAAGAATGCTTCCGTCGTCAACTTGTCATCCCAAGCCGATTCATTATGATAGTCGGCGCACTGCGAGTCTACAGACCATGCAGCCTGACCTCGAGACGAATCTCCCCACCAGTATCTCTGCATGGCAGCCCTCATGTCTTCCCTCTCAGTAAAACCTCTTGATGCGAATGCGCCTGAAGCCATTCCTCAAACTCACGCATACTCAGAAAAACCCTGCAATCCTCAAAAGGATAATCGGCAGCGCTGAAGGCAGGCATCGTCTGCATCACCTGACCTCCGAGAGCCAGACTAAAGGGATGCAGCGGATTATACAGCCTGGAAAGAGCATTCAATTGCCGAATCATGTCTGAAGGCACACTTGGCGGTGTAGCCGAAATACATACCAGGCTAGAAGCGCTTTTTATTTGCTGCCATACCAGATCTTCTGCCGGTATACTGGCTCCCAGAAAACGTGTGCGCCACCCCTTTGACTCCAGCAGAATGCGAGCCATGTGGGGCCCAATCTCATGGCGCTCCCCTTCGATACACCCGATCAGCGCGACAGGCCGGGCGGCGGCGCCCCGGTTTGACAAAGAAGAGCAGGACTGACGCAATTCATGTAAGCTATCCAGTATGACATTGCTGATGAAATGCTCATCGCCCACATCGAGCGTCCCGCGCTGCCAGTCAGCGCCTACCCTGTGCATGACCGGAGAAACAACCCGGTCGAACAGAACGGACAGCGGTATACCCTGACCTACGATATATTTCCACAGCAAGCAGGGAAGAATGGATTCGCCGTTTGAAACCCACTGGTATACCAGATCGGAGAAACCCGCGTAGTCTTCGCTTCGGTTTGCACGGGTCCAGGCTAACCATACCTCATTTGCATGAGGCCCGAACACGAGCAAGGGGCACGGAATGCCTTGTGCTGCCGCAAAACCCAGCAGCTCATCCAGCGTGATGCGCCGGTGCCCTCCAGCGGTCACAGCGCAATCTATACTCCCGCCATCGCACCAGCGTTTGATGGAAGATTCATGCACATCCAGAAGCGCAGCAGACTCTCCCGTCGTCAATAATATTTGATCGTCATATATCATGTGATCGTTTTTCTATACCAAGAGAGAAAAAGTTTCCTGACTAAACGATCATATGACACTTTTTCCATGATTTATTGCAAGAACACGCAACTAGGGTTGGGAACTGCGTTTTGAAGGTGTGAAAAAGCACCTCACGCTAAAGAATGGGACGTTTTCGGCGCAGAGATGATTCCGCCTGCCTCATTTTCAATCTGACAACCAGAACAAAGGAAGTAAACAGCTCTGAATGCTTTCTGGCGGCGTCATCCAAAAGTACTATTTTTATCATCCCCAAGAGTTAGTCAGACTCGTGGGGATTACCTAACCTGCTGCCCGAACCAGAAGGACGGTAGCATAGCGCCTCCTTCCCGGCACGCGGCAAGAACATGCCCATTCAAGCAGATGGCAGCCGCTGGCGCCATGAAGTATGCGTTAACACTACTCGTGCGCGTCGGCTGTGAGCGGATAGATCAGCCAACCATGATGAAAGCAGTAGCACTGAAAAAAATCAAAAACTGGGTTTATGTAACCGGCGTCCCGCGCAGCGGCACGACCTTTGTAGGGCAAGTCCTGAGTTTCCCCCTTTCGGTTGACTATATTCACGAACCGTTTAATCCTGCCTGCGGAACCCACGGTATGCGAAGACGCGACTTCTATATGCGTCCAAGCCTCGATACGCAGGAAATGCAGGCATACGACGCGCATATACAGCGAATTTTTACTTACGACTTTACCCTTCGCACTTCGCATCACAAGAAAGACTCCACCTGGCGGAAGCTGGCCAAGAACATCGTCGGAAGCCGGGGACCTTTTTATCTGCGCCTCGCAAAGCTGAACCCTTTTCATGAAGCTGCTGTCATTAAGGACCCCACGGCCAGCTTACTGACCGAATATTTGTACAGCCGCTTCAATGTAAAGCCGGTGGTTGTCATCAAGCATCCTGTGTCGCTGGCTGCGAGCCTGAAGCGGTTGAACTGGTGGTCGGATCTGCGAAAGCTCAAGGGACAACAGCACCTGGTGGACGACTATTTTGCTGAAGAACTGGATTTTCTGAACCAGCAATGGCCCAGCGCCATCGTATCGTCGGCAGCCCACTGGCGTGCGGTTCATAAAGTGCTGCTTGCCCAGGCATCAAAATATCCGGACTGGCAGGTAGTGACGATTGAAAAGATCAGCGCAAATCCTGTCTCCGAGTTTAAAAAACTCTATGAGGCGCTGGATTTTCCATGGTCGAGCCAGGTGGAAAAAAAGATCCGTCGCATGACGGGTCAGAGCGGCTCTGCCGAGGCGCGGGAGGGACGTGTGCAGGACTTGCGCCGCGACAGCGCGAGCATTTTCGAGCTGCGCCGGAATTCGCTTACGAAAGAAGAGCGAAAGGCCATCTTTGATGTGGTCGAAGATGTAGCGCTGCAACTCTATCCAAGAGAGAGCTTCGCTATCGACTGATCTCCACAGCGAGCATCTCCCGGCATCCTGAAAACCCTTTACCGGGAGTTGACGCCCTTGTCATTTGAACTGCGACGAGGAACACAAGCTACCTTTTCCCGCAGGTTATCTTCTCGGCCTTATTCCATATGGAAGTGTCATAGGTAATTCCTAGCCCCGCTCCGGTTGGAATCTGCACCTTCCCGTCCCTTATCATGAATACAGGCGAAAACCAGGTTTCTTCTTCCGATTCCTCCCGGTGTTCCTGGTATTCTCCAAGATTAGGGGTCACGGCGGCAAACTGGAACTTGACGGCTGCCTCCGGCCCCATCGATGGCGCATGAGGCGAGATCTGAAGCCCTGCTTCGGCAGCCATACGTGCGATCCGGGTTGCGCGGATAAAACCTCCGTTGTAAACCAGATCCGGCTGTACGAGATCTAAAGCCCTGTTTTCGATCATCCACTTCCACTTGGGCAAACTGGTATCCTGCTCCCCACCGGCAACCGTCATGGATAGCGCATCCGTCACCTGTTTTGTGGAAATAAAATCCTCCCATGAGCAGGGTTCTTCGACAATGGCATATTCGTATGCTTCCAGAAGGCGGCCCATGCGAATGCCCTCCTCCACTCCATACGAGCCGTTGGCATCGGCAAACAACACCATGTCGTCTCCGAACACCTGTCGCGCAAGCGGAATGAGGGCCTCGCTGCGACCAGGCAGAACGTCAGGACCCATGCGGCCCCCGATTTTGAGTTTTACCGCGTTCACTCCTGTTCGCTTGATAGGCTCTATGATCTCATCAAGCGATTCCTGAGCCGGCTTGTCGCGGGTAAACGTGGAGAGGTAGACCGGTACTTCCGTGCGTATGATATCTCCAAAGAAAGCCGCCGCAGGCTTACCGGCCGTTTTGCCGAGCAGATCCAGCAGGCTCCATTCCACCTGCCCGACGGGACTCCAGAACGGCAACCCTGCATATTTGTAATTGCTTCCTTCCAGGTAGATGCCGTCAACCAGGTCTTCCAGGTCGCGTGCGTCTTTTCCTGTGAAGAACGGGATGACAATACCTTCCAGAATACTTATCAGGTTCGGAAATCGAATATTCCCCACCGAAACACCTGTCACCCCGTCGCGAGAGGTCGAGCGGACGAAATATTGCCCTTGCGTCCTGAGCACCTCAATGGCCTCTATAATGACCGGATCCTTAATTTGAGCGTGCAGATCCAGCACTCTTTCCGACATCAGCGACGTTGCCGGTATTATCCCTTTTTCAACTGCGAGTGAACGCCCCGGCAAACTCGTTGCCGCCATCGCAGCCAGAGACGTATGCAAAAAGGATCGGCGATTGTACTTCATAAAAAATGGCTCCTGTGTGCAGAGGGCGATGCTGTCGGGCGCCTCCTGGTTCAAAACGGCGCTTCAATATCTATCATTCGACTTTAATTTCCTCGCTTGGTTTTGACCACAACCACTCCGTTTGCGCCTCTCACCCCGTAAATGCTGGCCGCCGCTCCTTTCAGCACATCGATAGACTGAATATCGTTCACGCTTATCCCGACCAGAGCGCCGCCCGGCCCCGGCATTACGGGGATCCCATCCACGACGTAGAGTGGCTCATTGTTGCCGTTCGGAGACGTTATGCCTCGAACGCGAACAGCAATGCCATTCGGAGTCGTGTATACGTTCACGCCGGAAACACGACCCACCAACAGATCCTCAACGCGCGTCACTTTATGCCTGGCGGCATCGTCCGAAGATACCGACCCTACCGAACCTGTGACATCCTCTCGATCCTGCGACCCATAGCCCACTTCAACCTTTTCCGCATCCTTCTTGCCATCGGCAGATGAACTGGTATGAGCGCATCCGGAAAGCAGTCCGAAGGATAGAGCCAGCATTGAAAGGACAAAGAGCCGTCTCATTCGCAAGTTAATTTTCATCGTTCATTCTCCATTAGCAAACAGGTTCAGGGCATGGCGCTGCTTTTGCCTCACAACTTATCAGGACAGCGCTTCCAGAAGCGTACAGCGCCATCGTTATGATGCTTCTCCCATTCCTGTTTTTTCAATGCCTGCATACTTCCATGAACCACACAGGAAAGAGTACGCATCTGTTGTTCTATGAACACGGGAATTCCCTCTCGTATCCTGCCAGCTTGAAGAATATTCATCGAGCGCAAAAGCCTTGTTCAGTTTCAAAATACCAGAACCCTTTCATTGCCCCGGTAATTCCTGATTATGACACGTTTTACATCCTCCGGCACCCTTATGACCCGTGAAGACTGAGACAAATAGGCGGATCCATAATAAAGCTCTAACCTTCTCTGTTTCCCTTCCCCAAAATCCAGAATCACAGATCGGTCAGCTGATCCTGCACGGATGTATGTACCCGCATTTTCTTCCGGGCGCGTAAACACCTCCAGACTGTCGTTATTCTGCGGAACGAGAAAGAGCACCCGATTGCTGTCCACAGCAACTTGCGCAATGCCTCTTGCATTACCGTCTACAAAAAATCCACTGCGCTTTTCGTCTATATACGTAAATCCGCCACGTCCGTCGCCGAAAAAGAGCGCGCCCACAGAAGCATCATAACGTCCTGTCTGTGGATCTGGAGCGTATGAGTTGCCAACCGCCAGGATATCCAGGTTTCCATCCGAATTGAAGTCTTCTACCAACAGCCCGTACACCGGGGCAAACTGGGCGCGCGCCGGAAGCGACTTGATTGCAAACTTTCCGTTGCCCCTGTTCTCCAGATAGCTCGTCTCAAAAAGGACACTTTCCGTGCGATAAGCATCTTCCAGTTCACGATCCGTAAACGTCCTGTCGAAAGCAGCCGCTGCGTAGTCCTGGTAGGTCTTGAACCGGAGTTTCATACCGGGCATCTGAGCAATCATCACGTCGCGCGGATATACGGCATATTCTGTCCCATCAACGAAGTGGGTCAGCACCGGATCCAGCGTTCCATTCTGGTCATAGTCGCTCGCGTAAATCCGGACAGGCTCCTTCTCTGAAGCTTTGTATTTTGTGTTTAACCCGAGATTCCCGGCCACATAGTCCATATCTCCATCGTTGTCAAAGTCACCCGCAGACAGACTGTTCCACCATCCGGAAGTATTCGGCAGACTGGCAGCTAGCGTCACGTTGGTAAAGCGCCCATTTGTGTTCTTGAAGAAGGTTACAGGCATCCACTCGCCGACCAGCATCAGATCTGCGTCTTCGTCCTGGTCGAAATCCGTCCAGAGGGCGCCGGCGACCATTCCCACGCGTGCAAGTTCCGGCGCAATCTCCTCCGTGACATCGGTAAACCTGACCGGCTGTCCGTCTCTGGTATCGTTCCTCAAAAGATAGCTTCGAGGCGGCAAGGGATAACGTGCGGGAAGAAGGCGCCCGCCCACGAACAGATCCAGATCGCCGTCTCCATCGAAATCTGCAGCCGTCACACAGGATCCGCTGGTCATCATATCGGGCAATGCGTTCTCGTCCCGCGCGAAATGCCCCTTCCCGTCGTTCAGGTAAAGCCGGTCTTGATACAGGGACGAGTCAGGCAGCGCTGCACGTGAACGCTGGTCGGAAATAAAGCTGAACTCAGAGGACATACCGTTGCGTCCATCGTCCGGTGATGGCGAGGGAAGATTGCCTCCACTTACGACATATAAATCGAGATCTCCGTCAGCATCCACATCAAATAGCAGAGACCCCATGTCCTCGAACAGCGTATCGCCTTGCATAGGCTGTTGAACAAACTGTCCCGGCCTGTTCTGGAGAAACAGCGTTCCATGCGAGCCTCTGTCTCCCCCTACGTAAAAATCATCCAGCCCGTTGCCGTCTTCATAGCCTGCCGCCATACCCGGCCCTTCCTGTGAGAGCTTCCGGAACAGCAAGGGTTCTTGACGGAAGTCGTTTACGCGATATTCTTTATGCTTGAAACGAAGGCCCTGCTCCGCATTCACGCGGGCAAACAGAGGCCGTGCAATATGACGCGCCTCCGGAGGGGGCAACTCTGCCTTGTCGTGACTCAGGATCAATACCTGATCTGCCGGCACATCCGTGAGCAGTTCGTATTTCCCATCAGGCCACTGGATTTCCAACGAATCTATACGCGCTGCCCCACCTGTCCCGAAATGTGCGACATTCTCCACCGTAGACAAGAAACCCCGATAGCGGGAATGATCGTGATGCTGCGTCTCTCCCTGGTAACGGAGTGTGATTCTGGCTCCCAGTCCCTCCTGATTCAAGGAGGGGCCTTTGAACGCGATCCTTAAATAATGACCTCCCTTCCCCTCTACCGCATGATTCCGGTAAATCGAGGCAGGCGCATCCATGTTGTTAATCACCAGATCCAGATCGCCGTCGTTATCGAGGTCTGCAAATGCGCTTCCTTGCGAGACGCTCGGCAAACCGAAACCCCATGCGCTGGTCTTGTCCGAAAACGTCAGATCGCCATTATTACGGAAAATGAAATTGGGCGTTTTGATAGGCGGCAGTTCCCGCACCGTGTCGAGCAAGCGCCTGCGAATCGACTCGTCGGTTCCCATCATCAGGGAGCGCTGTCCGTACACGATGAAATCCAGATTGGTCAGGTCTTTCCGATGCCCTGTGGTCACGAGCAAGTCGCGGTAGCCGTCGTTATCGAAGTCGGCTAGCAGCGGACTCCAGCTCCAGTCGGTAGCATGAACCCCTGCGAACTGGCCGATCTCGCTGAACGTGAGTTTTCCATCCGGGCCAAAGCCATTGTTCAGTTGCAGCATATTTCGCATATATTGAGGCTCATAACCCATAGCGAGAATAGCCTCGAACATATCATCGTTGCCCGGCGGAAGCATCAGTTTTTCCCGCTTGCGGTCCCGCGGGAGCATATCCAGAACAAAGATATCGACCAGTCCATCGTTGTTTATGTCGGCAAGGTCGTTGCCCATGGCTGAGTGCGCCTGATGCTTCAGGTAGTCGCCTGCGCGGTTGATAAACGTACCGTCCTGATTGTTTACATAAATGATGTCGTTGGTGAGGAAATCATTGGACACATACACATCAGGCCATCCGTCCAGATTGATGTCTTGAACGGCAACGCCGAGGCCATACCCTTCAACCAAAACCCCGGCCTCACCGGACACATCGGTAAACGTATTGTCGCCGTTGTTTCGATACAACCGGTCTGTACTGACGGCCTCTCCGTTCAGCTTTCGCGGCCGGATTGAATTTTTGTCGGAGTTGTCGAGTGCGTTGTTAAGCACGTACAGGTCGAGGTCTCCATCCCGGTCATAGTCGAAAAAAGCGGCCTGCACGCCGAAGCCGGGATCAGCAACCCCGTACAGCTTTGCAACCTCTACAAAGGAAGGAATTCCCTGCCCGTCAACCCCCTGATTGACGTACAGCATATTTTCCATGTCGTCGGCCTCGTCTGTGCCCGCGACACTTACATAGATATCCAGCCATCCGTCTCCATTGATGTCAACCAGCGCAACTCCGGTAGACCATGCATGGTTCAAGAGACCTGCGGCCTCCGTAACGTCCGTAAAGGCAAGCTTTCCACGATTCAGATACAGCCGGTTAGAAACCATATTCCCGGCGAAAAAAACATCTTGTAACCCATCGTTGTTGAAATCGCCTATAGCTACGCCGCCGCCGTTATAGACGTTGTCAAAGCTCAGCGCATTGACAAGTGAATCGTTATCGGTAATGGTGTTCGCAAAAGCGATCCCGGTGGTTTCCGGGGAGAGCAGTTCAAACAGCGGAGGCTCTGAACCGCACCCCGACACAAAGACGAATGAAATAAGTACGAATGAAAAAAACAGACTTTGCAACAGGATGCGGTGCATCATATTCTTCGACTCGAAACAATTCCTGAACGCATAAGGCTGTGATGACATGGCAAAGGCACAGGCAGATCATTAAGGAAACTCCGGGAACGTTGCTGCCTGCCGTTGTTATGTCATTGCCTGTTCCAAAGCAGGAAACGTCCCTGGCTGCGGAAAGATGCTTCCGATTCCCTTCACGAGCTATCACGAGCTATGTTCTTCCACGATAAAAAGATACACATTATTGCCGTTTCCACCCTCATCGCAGCAGGCATCCTTGCGGCCGGCTGCGGCAACGAAAAGCTTCCCGATGCAGATTCGGACGAATACCGGCAGGCTGTCGCATCCTTCTACACGGGACTTGCCGCGCTTCAGGCAGGTGAGGGCCTGGGGGCAGAAGATGAATTGCTGCGGGTCACAGAGCTTGTTCCGGCTGAACCAGCCGCCTGGGCCAACCTCGGCGTTTTTGCGATGCGCAAAGGGGATTACGAACTGGCTACAGAGCGCCTGGAAAAAGCGCACTCCCTTGCCCCGGATAACAGTGAGATTGCGGTCTTACTCGGAAGACTGGCAAGCCAGCAGGGGCAGAGCGAGCAGGCCATTCAACACTTCCGCGACGCTGTCACACTGGACCCGCAAAACACAAAGGCCAAATACGCACTTGCTGAAGAGATAGAACGCCTGAATACTCCCGAAAGCGATGCAGAAATACAGCGCCTGATGGAAGAGATTCTTCAGACCAATCCTGGCAACCTGGCCGTACTGGTTGAACTGGCGCGCATTGCGGCCCGGCGTGGAGACTCGGCAACGCTTCAGCAAGCCGTTTCCCGTATGGCGGAGGAGTCTGCCGAGTGGCCGGAGGACCTCCAAACACAGTTGCAAACGCTCCGGGAAAATATTCAGCAACCGGACACACGCGCTCTTGCAACGCAGGTTGCTTTTCTACGCAATATGCTTGTCCGGCTGCCTGCTTTCCGGCATGATCTGACTTCTGTACGCATCCCGGCGGAGGATATCGCAGAATTGATTACCCGCTTCATTCGCCTTCCGCAACCTCAAAACGCGCCGGCTCCTTCAGATACCACGCTCAACTTTGCCGCCGGAACCTTGCCCTTTGCCGGAGAAACCTCCTGGTCATGGGTCGGCGCTATCGTACTCACTGCAGAAGATGCGCCAAGCATCGTTCTTGCAAACCAGAACGCAGTGCAGCCCAGCGAAGGCATCCTGTTGCCATTTCCAGGAGGCCCTGCTGATGCTTCGGTGGCGCCGCACGCCATCACGGGTCTCGACTATAACTACGACTTCCGGACGGATCTGGCCTTTGCCGGTTCCGGTGGGCTGCGGCTGTACAAACAGGAGGAAAATGGATCCTTTACCGATGTGACTGCACAGACAACCTTGCCTGCCGATGTGCTGCGTGCTTCCTATACAGGCGTCTGGGCGGCCGACCTGGATATGGAAGGGGATCTTGACCTTTTACTCGGAGTGTCGGGCAAGCCTTCGGTCGTGTTCCGCAACAACGGCGACGGTTCCTTTACCCGTGCGCCGCTTTTCAGCGAGGCGCCGGATCTCCTGAATTTCGAATGGGGCGATTTCGATGCAGACGGCGATCCTGATGCCGCCACGCTCAACGCTTCTGGCAACCTCCAGATTCACGAAAACCGTCGCGGCGGCGACTTTCAGGCGCAAGACGCGCCCCTGAGCAACGCAGCAGCCATTTCTGTTGCGGATATTAACAACGATGCGGTGCTGGACATGGTCGTTCTCCTGAAGAGTGGCTCGATACAGCGTCTTTCCTTCAACACCGAGCAAAATCAGTGGGTAGCCGCCGAAGTCGCGCAGTGGCCACAGCCTCCGGCGCCGCTGGATCCTCGCGCCAGCCTGCTTTTTGTTGCAGATCTCGACAACAATGGCGCGTTCGATCTTCTTGCCTCTACGCCTTCCGGCGAGCAGGTCTGGCTCGCGGATACGCAGGGCGGCTACCGCTTGCAGACTTCCCTTGACGGCGCCTACGCCATGGCTGTTTCCGAATTGACCGGAGACGGGCGGCTGGATCTGTTGGGAATCTCTCAAGACAACCGACCGGTGCTCCTGGTGAACCAGGGAGATATTCAGTATCACTGGAAGATTCTCCGAACGCGGGCCGCTGATGTGGCTGGAGATCAGCGAATCAATCCATTTGGAATCGGCGGCGAAATCGAATTGCGCTCCGGACTTCTGTTTCAGAAGCAGCCTATCTCGGAACCGGTAGTACACTTTGGGCTGGGAGAGCATACCGAGGCAGACGTAGCGCGCATCATCTGGCCGAATGGCAATGTGCAGGCCGAGTTCGATCTGGCTTCAGACCAGACGGTCCTGGCAAACCAGCGGCTGAAGGGTTCCTGTCCCTGGCTGTTTACCTACGACGGCCAGGGGATGCAGTTCGTGACCGACTTCATCTGGCGCTCTCCGCTGGGACTTAAAATCAACGCGCAGGAAACCGCAGGCATCATGGTTACCGATGACTGGGTCAAGATTCGTGGAGATCAACTCGTTGCACGCGACGGCTATTATGATGTCCGTATTACGGCTGAACTCTGGGAGACGCATTTCTTTGATCATGTTTCCCTGATGGTGGTGGATCATCCTGACGGAACAGAGGTCTTCGTCGATGAGCGCTTTGCTTTCCCGCCTCCTGAACTTGCCCTGCACGCTGCGGCGCCCTTGAAGTCCATCGCAGGCGCATGGGACGATCAGGGCAAAGAAGTAACCTCAACCGTGGTCGCCCTGGACCAGCAGTATCTCGGCGGCTTCAAGTTAGGTCCCTATCAGGGTGTCGCAGAAGATCATTACGTCGAGATTGATCTGGGAAACGATGCGCCTGCACAGGGTCCCCTCTTGCTCGTTGCCAATGGATGGCTTCACCCGACGGATAGTTCCATCAACGTAGCCATCAGCCAGGGCAATCATGCTCCACCGGTAAGCCTGAGCGTGGAAGTGCCCGACAGCAAGGGTGGATGGGTCGTTTTCAGGGACAACCTCGGTTCCCCTTCCGGAAAAGTGAAGACTATCCTGATCGATCTGGAAGGCGCATTCAAGCCGGATACCCCGCGCCGCCTACGCTTACGCACTACCATGGAGATCTATTGGGATTCCTTCGCCTGGACGACGCGGCAGCCGCAGGTGGAGTTGCGCACGCAGCATCTGCAACCGGATGTAGCAGAGCTTCGCTATCGCGGATTCTCGAATATCGTACAGGAAAACCCGCACGATCCTGAGATTCCTGAGTACCATAATCTGAACGGCAGAACGCGCTTCTGGAGGGATCTGGTCGGGTACTACACGCGCTTCGGAGATGTACGCGAGTTGTTGGAAAAGGTGGACGACCGGTACGTCATTATGAACGCAGGAGATGAAATGACCTTCCAGTTCCCGGTTCCCCCGGCTCCGCCTGCCGGGTGGACCCGTGATTTCGTCCTCATCGGGGATGGGTGGATCAAGGACGGCGATTACAACACCACATTCTCCACAACGGTGCTTCCGCTTCCCACGCACAACAGTCCGGAGTACGACACTCCTCCCACTCAGCTGGAGGACGACCCGGTATACCAGCGCTTCCCCGAGGACTGGCAGAAGTACCACACCCGTTATATATCACAGGAAAGATTTCAGGAAGCGTTGCTGCTGAAATAAGCGGGTTGGCGCCCTGCTGCCACACGCTGTAACCAGAGACAGGCCGCAAACAATCACTTCCCTCTGGCTCTGGACGTAACCAGGGCCAGATGTGGAAGCGCGGCTCCGATCAACATAAACACGGATACGAAATGCAGTACGTCCCACACAAAGCTGATCTCCGACAAGAAAAAAGCCTGGTAAGCCAGGGTAATACCTGAAATAATGGCTAGAGGCGTGGCTATCAAAGAGGCATAGCCGGTTAGCTTGACGGGTGTCAGCGCATCGGAGGTGTGCATCCGGGAGTGCCGAATCTGGTAAATCAGGAGAGGCGACAGAAAGGCAACCCCGATCCCGGAATGCACCCATACAAGCTTGTCCAGCGTGCCTGCGGAAAGCAAAAACACGAAAAGCCCGGTAGCTGTCTCAAACACCACCAGCCCTGAAACCGAGATAACCAGCAATTTTCGCCAGGTGCGTATGCGTGGATCCAGTTGCATTTCTTTTTTCATCGGTCGTGATGATTATTGAACGCTATACTGTCAGGGTTCCGGATTTGGCAGGGATCTCCCTTTTTCAACCTGTGCCAGAACGGGAGCGCCTTTACGATTCCCTCTGGCATCGAAGCGAAATTTGCCGGTCACTGCTGCCTCTATACTGATATCGGCTAGCGCGTCTCTGATTTGCCTGTGATTCAGCCCTGCCTTCCGAATGGCATGAATGATTGCGTTCATTCCGTCATAAGCATAGGCAGCAGGGACGCCTGGCAGCTTGCCATAGGCTTTCCGGTAAAGCATGGAAAACCCGGAAAATCCTGATCCTTCTTCCGGCGCCAGAATGTATAACTTTCCAGGAATCCCCTCCGGCGCACGCGCAAAGGCATCCACATTCAGAGACAGTGGCCCGAAAACGCTTGTTTGCGCTGACTTTTCTCGGAGCACCCGAACCAGAGCCGACGCCTTTTCAGGAAGCAAAAAAAGAACGACGCTTTGAGGCGAAGCGCGGTGAACCATTTCTGCTGCTTCACGAAGCCCCTCCCTTCCCCCTTCCAGGAGAATACGACCCGAAAGCCGCTTCCCTTCTTTCTCAACCGTTCTAAAAAAAGCGTTCTCGGCATGTGTCGCATCATATCCACCATCCCTGATGCTCACCACACAAACTGACTTGCCTGTTCCAAATATTTCCTTGACCAGCACTTCCGCCTGCTGATAATCATCAGGCACGGATCGAAAAAACCAGGGTACATTGATCCTTGTGGTCGACGGGTCACTGGCCCACGGGGTCAGAAAAGCAATTCTCCCTTTGGTAACGATCTGCTCCGCAAGATGAGCGCTGCGACCGTCCACTGATCCCATAATGGCCCAGACGCTATCCTCAAAGACCAGTTTCATGATCTCTGTGGAACCCGCTCCCCACAAGCCTTCATCAGAGCGCACGACCAGTTCGAAGGGTTTACCCTGGTATCCGCCTGCCTGGTTGGCCTGCTCTACGGCGAGTTCCGCTGCCTTTCTGATTTCCTTTCCTTCCATCACGCCGGCGCCCTTCCCAGGCGCAAGCAGCCCGATTCTAACGGCTCTACCGCCTTTGCTTGCCGGCGCCTGCGCAGATGCCGTGATGGGCGCCAGAAGCATATATACCAGCAAGGCAACGAGCAAAACCTGCAACTCACGATGCCATTTCACGTCCCACCTCTCGAACACCTCATAACTACGCTTACTGCCTTCCGGCAGGATTCTCCACCTATCACAAGCAGCAGACAGAGCGCAACGAAAGCCCTACACGGCGACAAGCCGAGGACTGACAAGGGAGCGGCCTACTGCTCCAGCGACAACCTCAAGTTCTTTCATCATCTCCTCAAACGCCGTTGGGTGCAATGATTGATCTCCATCGCTCAATGCGTTCTCCGGATTGGCATGAACCTCAACCAGCAGCCCATCGGCTCCTACGGCAACCGCAGCCTTTGCAAGCCACGGCGCCATCCATGCATGGCCTGTGCCGTGACTCGGGTCGACCAGGACCGGCAAGTGCGTTCGCCGCTTCAGGATCGGAACGGCATTCAGATCCAGTGTATTGCGCGTAGACGGCTCGTACGTTCGGATTCCTCGCTCACAAAGCATGACTTGCTCGTTGCCCTGGCTGAGAATATACTCAGCCGCGAACAGAAACTCGTCCAGGGTGGCCGCCATGCCTCGCTTCAGGAGCACCGGTTTCCGGCTTCTTCCCACCTCATCGAGCAGCGTAAAATTCTGCATATTCCGCGAACCGATCTGAAGAATGTCTGCATAGCTGCAAACCAGTTCCAGTTGCCGGGCATCCATAACCTCGGTTATTACAGGAAGCCCTGTTTCCTGACGAGCAAGCGCCAGCAGTTGCAATCCTTCCTCCTGTAGTCCTCTGAAGCTGTACGGCGACGTACGCGGCTTGAAAGCGCCGCCTCTCAAGACGTGCGCTCCGGCGTCAGCAACAGCATGAGCCGTCGCCAGAATCTGGCTTTCACTCTCGACGGCGCAGGGACCAGCCATGACGACTATGTTCCGGCCTCCGATCTCAATGCCCTGAATCGTCAGAATGGAGCCGTCCGGTTTTCGGGCGCGGTCAAACAGGTTCAATGCGCCGGCATCGGAAACTGGAAACGAAACAATCGGGAGCATTTCCATAGCACGATCCATGTTGCGTTACCGTGACAGAGGCGAGGGCATAAACTGGTATTTCCCATCACGAACCGTTGCCAGGTATACGGCCCCGACATCGTTCCACGTCGGGTCCAGAATGATCTCGCCGGTTACGCCGTCATGCCTTTTTATGCCCGTGAGCCAGTCGCGTATACCGGCGCGGTTCAGACCTGCGGCGCCAATTGCTTCAATGATGAGCTTCATCCCATCATAGGCATGGGCTGCCTGCGCTTCAGGTTCTTCTCCGAAACGCGCACGGTAGGCTTCGTTGAAGCGCTTCAGCTTTTCATCCTGACGCGCAGGATCGTAGGGATAGGCAGCGACAATACCCTCCGAGGCGGCGCCCGCAGCTTTCAGAAACTCCGGCGACACCAGCCGATCCGATCCAAAGACCGGATGCTTCATTCCCAGCGCCCGCATCTGCTTAACGATAGCCGCCATTTCTTCCGCGTCGCCCCATAACACCACAGCCTGTGCGGAAGAATTCTTGATACGCTCCAGTTGCGTTGCAAAGTCCGTGTCTCCTGATCCATACCGCAACTCCAGCAGCAGAGGTTTCCCCAGCCTGCGTGCGGCATCGCGGAACTCGCCGATGCCTACCCGTCCGTACCGGCTGTTCGCTCTTAAAACAGCCACCCGTTCTATCTTTTTCTCACTGTAGATGTAGCGAGCCAGTGTGTAGCAAAACTGCCGATCGTCGCCGTTGACGCGTATGTACCACGGAATGCGCGTCTCTGTCAGCGTAGGATCGGTGCTGCCTGATGTCACCATAGGCAACTCCAGCTTGAGCGCGACACGCAGCGCAATGTGCGTGCTCTGCCCGTCGATTGAACCCAGGACGACCCACACTTTTTCGTCGTTCAATTCCACCAGCTTATTGCTGGCGGCTCCCCAGGGGCCTACATCGTCCCGGATAACCATTTCAAAGGGGAGACCCCGGTATCCTCCTGCTGCGTTTGCTTCTTCGAGGGCAAGCGTTGCCCCTTGCAGCATCCGCTTACCGAGAATCGCTTCCGGCGATGCATCATCCAATGGCCCGAGAAAACCGATCCGCACCGATTTCAAATTCGCAGGAGGTTTCTTTTCCCTGCCCGTCCCCAGAAAGGGCTGTTCTTCGGCAAAAAACAACTTGTAAGGATCGTTGAAACCCCTGTACGGACGCAGTTCATCAGGGGTGTTGCCGTAAGAACCCGAACCCTCCGCAGTTCCGGATTTCTTCTGCTGTCCAAACACATCAGAGGTCGGAATCAGCAACATCAAAATACAGATCGCTGCTGCTATGCACCGCAAAAGTAATCGCATGGCTATTTCTCACGATTTGGCGGACAGACCGCGATGGCCTCAATTTCCACAAGCAGATCGGTTCGGCAGATACGCGCCTGAATCGCCGTGCTGGCAGGCAGCGGATCGAGCTCCAGCCAATCATAAAACGCAGTCCTGACTTCGTTGAAATCCGTGTAGTCGCGCTCGATGTCACGCAGGTAGCACGTCGTCCGCACGATGTCGTGCCAGGTCATCCCTTCGGCCCGCAGGAGTTCGGTGATGTTGCGGAACGTCCTCCAGAGTTGGGCGCGAAAGTCGCCCACGTGGACCGTTTCGCCATACTCATCTACGCTGGCGGTCCCTGAGATTAACATAAACCTGGTTCCCGCCACATCGAAGGCTAACGCACGGGAAAACGAGGACGGGCGCTGGTAGTCGTAAGCCTCATTGAGCACCCCTGGCGCCTGAACGGCCCGTTTCTCCATCGGCGGACGTTCTACAGGGTGGACAGGGGCCGGCTCCGGCTGCCCGTACTCTGAAATAATCCCGAGTTCTACCATCTCCTCGAACTCGCCTTCCGAAAAGTTTGCAGTTTCCGTTTGGTGTCCGTTGAAGGTGCGTGTTTGCTCCATGATCGTAATTGCTTTTATGTTATTTATTCGATGATTTACTCAACTCCCCGAAGCGCCAATCCTTGCGCTCATTGCGCCGCCGACACCAACGTGGCGGCTTTCCTGTCCGGGGCGCCCCGGCTCAGGCCATCTTCTGTAGCCAGCCAGATTTCATCTTCCTGAAAATCAATGCCCAGGACGTAGTTGTGAGCAATACCGGTGGATGTGGATACGGTTTTTCTGTTCTGCCCTTTTGCATCCGTAATCAGAATTTGTCCGCGTCCTTCCCGGGTTCGCGTATACGTGCGCCAGGCAGCGCCGTCAAAGCTGCTCAACCCTTTGTCCGTGCATAGCCAACCTGTGGGGCCATTTGCTTTCACGTAGTTGATGAAGTTGCTCGCAAGGCCGCTATCGTGGTCGAAATATCCTTTCCACCGCGTGCCGTCGAAGAGGCTCAACCCGAAGTAGGTGGCAGCCCACAATGTGCCGTCGGCATAATCCGTGCTGGAGATGATGTCGTGAACTACTCCGTCATCCGGGAAGAGGTCGATTTCCATCTCGCCATCCGGGTCCACGTAATCTTTCCAATGCTCGGTTTTTTTGTTGAATTCGAGCACGCCGCCGCCCCATGCCCCGACATAAACCAGATCGCCCGCAGGGGCAATGGCATACGTCCAGGGTTCATGCATGGGAGCATTGGTTTCATTAAAAATGCTCCACTGTCCCGTATTTGGTTTGAACCGGCTGACGCCGTTAGCCGTTGCTATCCATACCTCACTGCCATCCACCCGGACAGCATAAATCATGTCGTTGGAAAGCCCGCTGTTCAACTGATCGAAGTTCTCGAAACGGCCTGCCGAGAACCGGCTCAACCCGCGAACGGTGCCAACCCACAGATCGCCGGTCCTTTCGTCCACTTCGAGCGCGATCACTACGTGATGCGGCATTCCGTCCTTTTCGGTGAAGGTCCGAAATTTTCCGTTTTCATAAAGGACTAGCCCTTCGTTCGTGCCGATCCAGACCCGATCCTTATCCGTATGCACGGCCATAACCTTGTTCGAAGGCAAGCCGTCTGCTGTCGTGAAGCGATGCCATGTATAGACATAAGCATCAGCCTTCGGGCGATGGGCGTCATAAGAGGTTTTTCCTTCCGCTCCGGAGCCGACGCGCTCGACCAACGCTTCAGTATCGTTGAGCGCCGACGCCGCTTCGCCCGGCGTCCCCTCACGCTGCATACCGAAAAACACCAGCGCCGCCAGCACAGCCATAATGACCGTACCTGTTGAAGACCACATTTTAGTAGACTTGCTCATACTGTTTTCCTAGGGTGTGTTGACAATCAAAGTAGCCAAATCATGGCTGAGGCGAGATAAA
>CBDUBU010000004.1:0-47138 GCA_965365465.1 uncultured Rhodothermaceae bacterium | reverse complement strand
CCTCTGGCGCCCACGCCGTTGGCTCCGTTTGAAGAAGAGGCTTCCGACGACTTTCGCCTTCCTGACGCAGGCGCAAC
This sequence comes from uncultured Rhodothermaceae bacterium, assembly GCA_965365465.1. Classification (GTDB taxonomy): domain Bacteria; phylum Bacteroidota; class Rhodothermia; order Rhodothermales; family DASSAV01; genus CBDUBU01. The sequence continues at coordinate 47,061 of CBDUBU010000004.1, read as the reverse complement.
GCTCCAGACGACAGGCAGCGCCGCAGATTTGAAGCCTAGTCCTTCTACGACCTCACCGCCCACACAAAAAGAGGAGGCATCCCCGGCATCGACAGCGGCAAAAACTGCTGTAACAGCGATGCCTCCGGCAGATAAAGACATCGACTCTCCGGCTGCCGCAACGCCTGCACCGAAAAAAACAAACAGCATCGCCCCTGAAGCACAGGCCGCACAAACTACTCTGCAACCCGGTCCCGTTGAAAAACCGGAGTCGCCTGAAATCGCAACCATGCCGCGCAATGTCCAGGCTGCGCCCGCAACCGACGGCGGCATGGATGGAGCGCCTGAAATCCCATCAGCGGAAGCCCCCGACAAAAAACCTGCTCCCGCCGCACAGACTGCCTCGGACCTGCCCGGCCGCCTCGCACCGGCTGAAACCAGAGCGGAAAAACAGGCCAGACAAAATCTATCCGTTGCCTACAGGGATTCCCCCCTGCACCTGCACAGCCGCCGTCATTGGGCTGCTGCGCACGGAGAAATCGAAAGCGCTCCTGTCAAACAGGGACACGCCTCTGATACCGAATCGGCTTCCCTCCCCAAACCACCTGAACCCGCCCTGACGATGCCGGAAGCAACGGTAGAAGCGGCGGCTGAAGCTTCCAGCATTCAGATTCCACAGAAAAGCGAGGAAGCCGATTCCGCTGCAAAAAAGCGTAAAGATCCTGAAAGCCAGACTGGCGGCGACCTGTTAAGCGAGACGGAGGGAAGTGAACGTCCGACTACATCTTCGGCCAAGCCCCACCCTCGCGGCAGGAAACAAACCGGCGACGATGCAAAGGGTTTTGGAGACACGTTGAAGCAGCAGTTCCAGCAACCTGACCCAGGTGTTGCCGCACAACAGCGTCACCCTGGCAACGCCGCCGGCGCAATCGAAGAAGCGGCAGCCCCGGAAGAAATTGCGCTTGAAGAAACCAGCCCCTCGCCTGACGCAACCGGTTCCGACCCGGATCGCGTTCTCCAGAGCAATATGTCTTCCGAGCCTTCACGCGGACGTGCGCGGAGCGCGGAATCTTCCGCCGCACCGCGCCAACCGATCAACGCAGCGTGGTTCCGGACGCTTCTCGGAGAAAACGCGCATTCCTTCTCGGTCGAAAACGGATGGAAGGTCATGGAGATGAAGCTGGAAGACGGAAGCGGCTCGATGACCATAAAGGCCCGGCGTGAGGAGGACAAGATGGCTGTCGCGGTAGGCTTCAGCGACCCGACGCTCCGGGCAATGGCCCATGCCAATGTAGACCGGCTTCAGGAAGCGTTGCAGGCGCAATATGAAACCGACGTTGACCTCTCCCTTTTCGGCGAGAATGCCGGCAACCAGACGGCGCAGGATCAACAGCAACAGGCATCCCGGAGCCGCCATGAAGGCGGCAATGCGCCGGCGGGCAACCTTTCCCCTGCAGCACGGCGTGAGCCTGCGCTTTCGCCAGGGACGCTCCACGAATGGATCGGCTAGGCGCTCTCCTTTCAAAAATGTCATCAGAAGGATCTAACCATGTCAACCCCGATAAGCAGCATCTCTGCAAGCAACACCCCGGCATCTCCGCTTTCCGCGCACACGGCAACCGGATCGCAAACGCTGGGAAAGGAAGAGTTTCTCCGGCTTCTGGTGACGCAACTTCGGAACCAGGACCCCATGAACCCGCTCGACGGCCAGCAGTTCGCGGCGCAGTTGGCGCAGTTCTCTACGGTGGAACAGCTCACGAACCTCAACAAGACGGTAGCGGATCAGGCCGACTTGCAGGGCCTGCTTGCGCAGAGCATCAACAGCGGCGTTGCGGCAGGACTGATCGGAAAACGAATCGAAGCCGAAGGCAACCTGATTAACTGGGGCGGCTCAGGAGAGGCGCCGGTGCGCTTTGAACTGGCATCCGCAGCCGCTGAGACGACTGTTGAGATCCGCGATAGCGCCGGGGCCGTCGTACGCACGTTCACCCTCGGAAGTCTGGAAAAAGGCGAGCATAATGATCTGCAATGGGATGGCAAGAATGACGCCGGCGCGGCCATGCCGGCAGGCGCCTACACCGTCAAGATCAGCGCAACGGACACAGCAGGAGATCCCGTCCAGGCGAGCACGCTTACTCAGGGGGTCGTGGATCGTGTTTCCTTCGGCGCAGGCGGGATCCTGCTGTGGATCGGATCCCTTTCTATTCCGATGAGCAGCGTTCGCGGCGTTGAAAATCCTTGATTCCCTGTTAGATGGCTTTCCTCATCCTGTCTTCCCTCAAACCACCACACAACCCGTAAACCAGTATGATGAACGTACAGCAACGCATGAACCGGGTCGATCCCGGTCTGCCCGTTCAGCCGCGCGGATCTCCGCCGGGAAGCGTTCCGGAAGGAGGAACTTACGGCACACATTTCGCTGATGAACTTCAACGGGCAACTGCCGAGCTCCTGCCCTCCTCGCCGGAACCAAAGCTATCGGCTCACGCGCAGCAGCGGATCGCGCAACGGGACATCGCCTTTGGCGCATCGGATCTGCAATCGATTCGACAGGCAATGGACCTGCTGGCCTCCAAAGGGGCGCACAACGCTCTGCTGCTTCGCGCCGATGCCGCCTTCGTAGTAAACGTGCCCCATCGCACGGTCATCACGGCCATCAGCGGGCAGGAATTGCAACAACGTGTTTTTACACAGATTGACAGCGCCGTTTTGCTGCAACCGGCTTCAGGCAACCCGGCCGGCCTGCAATAAGACGCCTTTTCAACCCACGGCAGGACCCATGCCCCTTATTCGGGAACGGGATGCCGAAACGCGCAGCGGACTGACCGATGCTGCGGATTTCAAAACCCTTGAGGTAATACTATGATTCGTTCTCTTCGCACGGGTGTTTCTGGTCTCAAAAGCAACCAGGTTCGCATGGACGTTGTCGGCAACAACATCGCCAACGTCAACACCGTAGCTTTCAAACGCAGCCGCGCCGCCTTCAACGAAGTGCTGGGACAACAGCTTCTCGGCGTGGGCCGCACTGCAGGCGGGACCGGAATCAATCCCTCCTTCGTCGGACTCGGCACCTCCGTCGGCTCCATCGACAAGAACTGGAGCCAGGGCGCCCTGGAGAATACCGGCGTGGCAACCGACCTCGCGCTGAACGGCGACGGCTTCTTCATCGCACGCGCCGGGGACAAACGTCTGCTCACACGGGCCGGCAACTTCACGTTCAACCGCGACGGGCAATTCGTCACAGCGAACGGACTTCCCGTGCAGGGGTGGAGTTATGACGAGAAAACCGGCGAACTGGTTACAGGCGCGCTCCAGGACATCAAGATCGACCTCAACGCGCAGTCGCTCGCCCGGTCTACGGAGACTACGGAAATCGGCGGCAATCTCTCCGCCGATCAGCAGAATGGGTACACCACCTCCATTTCTACCATGGTCTATGACGAGAAAGGCACGGCGCACAACATCATTGTCGATTTTACCCTTGCCGACCGCGATACGAATACCTGGGATTATGAAATCCGCCCGGCTGATGCGACGAGCGCAGCCTTCGGCGGTGCAACCACGACCGGATCGTTGACTTTCGGCACAGATGGGACCCTTCCGGCCGGAACAACTGCCATCCTAGCCTGGGATGCCGGGTATGTATCGGGCGGGCCGGACATCACTTTCGACCTCAACAAACTCACCCAGACCAGCGGCTCCACGACGGCGGCTTTCCGCGACCAGGACGGGCACGGGTCGGGCACACTCGTGGGCTATAACATCAACCCGGACGGCATCCTGGAGCTTTCTTTCTCCAACGGAGAGCAACTGAAAGCTTTTCGGCTTGCCATCGGCAACGTCAACAATCCGAACGGCCTGGAGCAGCAGGGCGAGAACTTCTACACCACGTCCAGCGCCTCCGGAGAACTCCAGATCGGGCAGGCCGGACGCGACTTCCGCACCGCCGTCGTGGCTGGAACGCTCGAAATGAGCAACGTGGACCTGGCGACCGAATTCACGGAGATGATCGTGGCGCAGCGCGGCTACCAGGCCTCCGCCCGCGTCATCACCACCTCCGATGAAATGCTGCAAGAAACGGTGCAGCTCAAACGATGATCTTCTTTAATGAATGAACGGAAGCCCCGCGCCAATGCAATGCGGGGCTTCTCCATGGAGAGGCTCGCGCGCCTCCACATAAGCGAGAACTTAAAAAGGTGGTATCGCGCATTAAGTCTCTTCTGGGCTAGCCGATACTCATGGCTGAAATCTTAAAGTTCAAACCCCTGGTACAAACATTATGAGCGACTATGCAACCAGCGCGGGCAGCCTTCTGCAGCTCGTCAGCTTTGTCATCGAGCATGAAGAATTCGGCATCGACATTCTGAAAGTGCAGGAAATCATTCGTCCCGTCGATATCACGCGCGTGCCCAACGCCCCGGCTTTTGTGGAAGGCGTTATCAACCTGCGGGGCAAAATCGTCCCGGTGATCGACCTGCGCAAACGCTTCGGCCTGCCGCAGCGTGAACACGACAAAGATACCCGCATCGTTGTCGTGGAGTTGGTGGAAAAGGTAGTAGGATTCATGATGGATGCCGTGCGTGAGGTGATCCGAGTAGATCGCAGCGTCATCGAGCCTCCTCCCGACCTGGCTATCGGCATCGATGCCCATTACATCAAGGGGGTTGCCAAGCTGAACGATCGGCTGCTGATCCTTCTGGATCTTGAGGAAGTCTTGTCTTCGGAAGAGCACGCTTCGCTGAAGCCTGCAAAGGAAGCTGCCTGACGACATTGCCTTTTAGCGCAACCGCCTGCGTCACCCGGAAAACGCAGGCCACAACCTGCTTTTTAGCTTACCCTGAACAGGATCATGCAAGAAAACCTGCCGCCTCGACTATCTCACCCCGACCCCGCCGAAAGGTCGGCGGCGCTGGAGACGCTATGTATCGAAGCCGGTGGAGGGCGGGTTGCCGCCGAAGCCGCTGCCCTGCTCCTGGCAGACCCTGACCCCGGCGTCCGCGAGCTTGCCGCGCGTATGCTGGTCTTGCTGGACATGGAAGAAGCGGCGCGGGGAGCCTTGCTGCATATTTCCAGCGCGGACATCAAGGTCCGCAATCTTGCCGGAGAAGCGCTGGCTCAGATGGGGAGCAAAGCGGTTGCGGTTCTGTCTGAAGTGATACACCATCCGGACAAGGACACCCGCAAATTCGTTATCGACCTGCTAGCGCTTTTGCCCGCGCATGATCTGGCCGGAGAGATCGCCGTGCATCTGGACGATACGGATGCCAACGTCGTACTGGCGGCTGTAGACGCACTCGGAGCGCTGCAATCCATCGAACACGGGCCGGCGCTGCGTTGCCTGTACGAACGTGCGCCCCTTGCCCGCCCTGGCATCGTCGCGGCGATCGGTGAAATGGGAGACGTAGACGACTTCGACTTCTTCGAGCAGGCGCTGACAGATGAGGATCCCGTTGTACAGCTCGCCGCAGCGGAAGCCATCGCCGGGCAACAGTCCCCTGCGATGCTCGACCTGCTGCTGCCTGTCATGGACCGGGTGAATCCGATGGCCCGGCCCATCCTGCTCGCAAGCATGGTTGAGATCTGGGACGCCTTTCCTGAAAGTGTAGCCGATCTTCCGCCGCACATCCGGAACTACCTTCTGGAGATGCTGAACGACCCGGATCAGGAATACCTCTGTGCAGCCATTCGTGGTCTGCGATTCTTTCTTGATGAGCAGGTTGTCCGAAGTCTGTTGGGGTGCGGCGGCGCCAGTGATTCCGTCGATCTCCAGGTCTTCAAAACGATAGCTGCCTATCCGGATGCTTTCCGGCATCTGGCGGCGGCCACGGCAGAGGGCGTGCTGGCTCCTGAGACAGGCTGCAATTTTGCGCTGGCGCTTCTGGCAGGATCCGCCGTGGACGAGAACGAGTGGCCGCAGGTGGCGACCTTTCTCCGGACACACTTCGGAGCCCTTGAGGCCGATACGAAGCTGGCTATCCTGAACGTGTGCCTTCGTATGCAGCACCCTACGCTGTGCGAACTGATTCATTGCGGACTGAACGATCTCGATCCAATGGTTCGCTCCTTCGCCGCTGACGCCGCCCTGGAGGTTGACCTCCCCTTTCCGGCAGATGTGAACCCTTTTCGCACCGATAATGCTTTTGCGTGAATGCATCACAGGAGTATGACATGAGCCTGCTTGAACAACTCAGCCTTACAGCCCGCGCCAAGTCAGAATTGCCGGAAGATACTTTTTCCCTGCTGCGTTCTTTCATCTATAACGAAACAGGGATCTTCTTCCAGGACAACAAGCGCTACCTGCTGGAAAGCAGGATCGGACGCCGTCTCCATGCCCTTCGCCTGGCTGATTTCGGTTCTTACTACCGTTATGTGCAGAACGGCGGAAAAAGAACCGAACTGCCCCTGCTCGTAAACGCCATAACGATCAACGAAACCTTCTTTTTCCGGAATGAGGCGCAGCTTGAGATTCTGGAGAGCGACATTCTTCCGGAAATCGTGCGGCAAAGAGAGAAAGAAGGGATTCGCCGCATCCGCATCTGGAGCGCGGCCTGCTCGTCCGGAGACGAACCCTACACGCTCGGCTTGCTGGTCAAGGAACGGTTTCAACACCGCTACCCCGGCTTTCAGTTCGAGATCACCGGCACCGACATCAACACCGAGGTGCTCGACACGGCCCGCACAGGCGTATTCGGCGCATACGCGGTACGGAATATCCCGCCTGCTTATCTGAACAAATACTTCAGCACTGAGGGAGACAAATACGTGCTCAGTCCTGATGTCAGGAGGCTGGTGACCTTCAAACACCTGAACCTGACGGATCGCTCCGGAATGGCGACAATGCGCGGCTATGACGTGATTTTCTGCGCCAACGTGCTGATCTATTTCGATATAGCCTCAAAGCAGCAGGTCGTTACATCCCTCTATAACAGCCTCAACCGCAGCGGCTACCTGCTCGTCGGTTTTTCTGAGACCCTGTACGGGGTCACACAGGCGCTTCAGCCTGTTCGCTTTGCAAAAACGATTGCTTATAAAAAAGGGTAACCTGATATGTCAAAAGTCGTGATGGTGGTAGACGATTCAGGTGCGATCCGCAAGTTCGTCATGTTCGCCCTACGCGCACAGGGTTATACGGTGCTGACTGCGCAGGACGGCATGGAGGCGCTGCAAGTGCTGGCGCATGACCATGTCGATCTGATCATTACAGATCTGAATATGCCTAAACTGGACGGCTTCGGCTTGGTCCGTGCGGTTCGTGAAGACCGTGAGTACCACGAACTCCCGATCATCATTCTTTCTTCTCTGACGGGTTCCGAGGAAGTATCGCAAGGACTCAGCCTCGGAGCCAATTCCTACATTGCCAAGCCATTCGATCAGCGACGCATTCAGTATGAAGTCGCTAAATATGTCAACTAGAGGTGTACGATGAAATTCCTGGTTGTTGATGACTCTCCTACCATGCGCCGAATCGTTAGCAACGCATTGCGCGAGATCGGCTATGCTGACCTTGTGGAAGCCGAGGATGGCAACGATGCCGTGGGCAAACTGGCAGATCACAGGTTCGACTTTATCATTACTGACTGGAACATGCCCAACATGAACGGCCTGGAACTCACCCAGGCCATTCGCCAGCATCCCACGTTCGAGCGCCTGCCTATCCTGATGGTCACCACGCGCGGCATGAAGGAAGATGTCATCGCCGCCATGCACGCCCGCGTGAACAACTATATCGTAAAGCCCTTTACGCCTGAAGTGCTGCGCGACAAAATCAATCTGATTTTGAAAACCGTCTAACCAGACCCCTTCCATGAATACGCTCAATATCAGCGAAATCCTCGGCAAGATCAACGAACTGCGGGCCGTGTTCATACTCGGTCAACGCGCGGTGCCGTTTCTGGAAGAGGTCTTTTATTTCCTGAAGGAGATCTCGCCGCTGATGGATGAGATAAACCTTTCCATTCGCGAAAGCACCCACAAGATGCCCTCTGCCACCTCGCAGTTGCAGAGCGTTACACAGGCCACGGAACTGGCTACCACAGAAATCCTTGACCTGGTCGATGTGGTGCTGGGGCGGCTGGGGCAGACACGCGCCCAGCTCGAGCAGAACGGACAGCACCTCAATGCCCTGAAAAAGGCAGACCTCCTGACCCTGGAGTTGCTCCGAGATGAACTTCTGGACAGAAATCCTGCGCTTCTGGAACAACTGGCCTGCATTCACGAGGAGAAAGAGCGTGTCCGAAACCTGATTGCAGACAACCTGAACGCCAAGCTCAGGACGTTTGACGAGATCCGTGAGAAGATGAACCAGATCATGATCTCGCTCCAGGTGCAGGATATCACCTCACAGCAAATCGCTGCGGTGAATCATCTGATCGAGTCCATTCGCGGTCGTATGTCGAAACTCATGGAACGGCTCACTTCGGACGAGCTTGAGGACGCACTGCCACCGGCCGTCATGGAATCCGGCAGCGTGTTCGATGCCAACGCTAGCTACGACCGATCCGGACAGCGACAGGCTTATGCAGATGACGTTATGCGAAACGCCGCTTTTCCGGCCCCCGGCTCAGAAGTTGCCTCGGCAACTTCCCAGGACGACATCGATCAGTTATTCGGGGGAGACGGATCGAGTTCTACCGCGTCCCAGACCGACATCGATCAGCTTTTCGGCCAGAGGACTCCCGTAGCCACTCCGGAACCAGGCACTTATTCATCTCAAGTCGACATCGACCAGCTCTTCAGCCAGGGCTTCGGCGCCAGTGATTCCGCATCCCAGGACGACATAGATAAACTGTTCGGGGCTGGTTTTTAAGTTTCAACACAATGCCTGCTTACCCGGAAGACCTTCAACAGCCTGCCAACCCTTTATAACCCCACCCATAGCCATGTCTCAACACCCCATCTTTACCGGCGACATGCTGGAAATCGTCGAGAGCTTCGTGGTAGAAACCCGCGAGATCTTCGACGACCTGGACAACCAACTACTCGAACTGGAGCACCATGCTGGAGACAAGGCGCTCGTAGACAAAATATTCCGGGCTGTGCATACGGTAAAAGGCACTTCCGGGTTCTTGAGCCTGGAACAGTTGAGCGTCCTCGCGCACCACTTCGAGGATGTGCTGAACAAGCTGCGGAGAGACGAACTGACGCTCCGGAACGGCATGATCGACGTTATGCTTGCTGCCTTCGACCAGATGAAAGTGTTGCTTCAGCAGGTCGTAGATCAGCGTATCGAGCCGCTGGACATGGACGCGGTGATCGCAGACCTGACAGCCATTTCCGAGGGGACTTTTGTAGCGCACCGCCAGCCTGACGCGCCTTTGACGGCTGCCATCCAGGAAACGCAGGCCGATCAGCCTGCCCGTATGGAAATGCCGGAGCCGGCGACCGCGCCCGACCTCCCGGCGGTCGAACCGGAACGCGAGGAAACGAAGCCGAACATGGCGGCTCCGGCCTCGCAAGATGACCAGGAAGCATTGGACGTTGACCGTTCCCTTCCCTCGGCAGAAGCATCCTCTGCCGGCGCCGATCCCGAAGCCGCACGCCGAAAGACAGACCGCGCAACCGAAACCATTCGCGTCGAAGTAGGAAGGCTGGATAACCTGATGAACCTGGTCGGCGAGCTTGTGCTGGGCAGAAACCGGCTCATGCAGGTAGTGAGCGAGGTCAATGACCAGCGCAGCATGGAAGACATCCTGCGCGAGCTTTCCGACACCACTGCTCAGGTAGACTTCATCACGACGGAACTACAGTCTGCCATCATGCGCACGCGCATGGTGCAGATCGGGCGTGTCTTCAACAAGTTTCCTCGCCTCGTCCGAGACCTCGGCAAAGAGTTCAACAAAAAGATCAATCTGGTCATTGAAGGCGAAGAAACCGAACTGGACAAATCCCTCATCGAGGAGATTGGCGATCCGCTGGTTCATCTCATCCGGAACGCGGCAGACCATGGCGTCGAGCAGCCGGAAATCCGGTCAGCAAGCGGCAAACCGGCGCACGGGACCATACGCCTGGGCGCTGCGCATGAGGGGAACCATATCGTGGTCGAGGTAGAAGATGACGGGGCCGGGATGGACCCGGAAAAGCTCAAGCAGTCTGCCGTTGATAAAAAGCTCATCACGAAGAAGGAAGCTGCCGACATGAGCGATGCCGAAGCGTTCTCGATCATTTTCCGTCCCGGCTTCAGCACGGCCAAGCAGGTCAGCCAGGTCTCCGGACGCGGCGTTGGCATGGATGTCGTCAAGACCAATATTACCCGGCTGAACGGCACCGTCAGCATCGACTCCAGACATGGGAAAGGCACGCGCTTTACCCTAAAGTTGCCGCTTACCCTCGCCATCATTCAGAGCTTGCTGGTCCGGCTCGGCGAGGAAACCTTTGCGGTGCCGTTGCACTCGGTGATCGAGGTGGTAGGACTTAAGCCCGGCGACATCAGCACCATCCGGGGGCGCGAGGTTATCCGCTTGCGGGAGCAGGTGCTCCCGCTGCTGGACGTAGGCAAGGCGCTCAACGCACAAAACTGCCGTGCAACCAGCCGGGCTTATGCGGTCATTGTAGCGATCGCGCACTACCGGGTCGGGCTGATCGTAGATGACCTGATCGGACAGAAAGAGATCGTTATCAAGCCGCTGGGTTCGTATCTAAAAAAAATTCCCGGCGTTGCCGGTTCCACGATCCTCGGCGACGGGCGCGTGATTCTGATTGCAGACGTAGCGGAGCTTGTCCGCATGGAAAACGAGAAATTACGGGGCCTCACGGTTTAGTTGGTTCACTGTCATCCTATCCCTTCCGGCCCTCTTTGCTTTACCAAAGCTATGATCCGCGTTCTGGTCGTTGATGATTCTGCCTTCATGCGCAAGGCGCTTTCCATGATGATCGAGAGCGACCCGGAGATTCGGGTCGTCGATACGGCCCGCGACGGGCGGGAAGCCGTGGACAAGGTCAGGGATCTGCGCCCGGACCTGGTGACCATGGATGTCGAGATGCCGCGCATGGACGGCATCTCGGCGCTGAAAGAGATCATGAAGAACCACCCCTGCCCGGTTCTTATGATCAGCTCGCTGACACGGGAGGGCGCTCATGCTACCGTCGAAGCATTGCAAGCCGGGGCCGTCGATTTCATTCCCAAGCAGATGTCGTACGTCTCGCTCGAGATTACGAAGATCAAAGAGGAACTGGTTGCCAAGATCAAGACCATTGCCGGCTCGCGCTCCCGGCTCTTTCGCAGAGCCTCGCCAGAGGCGCAGCCGCTGCGCGTAAAGGCATCCCCTGCCGAATTGCGCTTCAGCGCTGCCCGGCTGATAGCCATCGGCGTGTCAACGGGCGGCCCTTTTGCGCTGCAACGTGTGCTTCCCGGACTGCCCCATGACTTTCCGGTTCCTATCGTGATCGTGCAGCATATGCCCCCACACTTCACGCGTTCGCTGGCCGACCGCCTGAACGCCCTGAGCCAGATCCGGATCGCTGAAGCCGAACAGGGGATGCGTCTGGAACCCGGCTCCGCGCTTATCGCGCCCGGCGCGCATCACCTGATTTTTCGTAATACTGCCTCCGGCGTGACCGTTTCCACACCGGAAGAACCAGCCGCTACGCTTCATCGCCCGTCTGTAGATGTCATGTTCCGTTCGGCCAACGACATCTATCCCGGTCGCGTTCTCTCTGTAGTTATGACAGGGATGGGGAAGGACGGTCTCGAAGGCGTTCGCGCCATCAAACAGAGCGGCGGCAAAGCGCTCATTCAGGACGAGGAGTCGTGCGTGGTATACGGTATGCCCAAAGCTGTTGCAGACGCCGGGTTGGCGGATGCCGCGCTTCCGCTCGACGGCCTCGCTGCTGCCCTCATCAAAGCCGTACAACCCTCGGTTCTGGAAGCGCATACCCTCGCTGCACCGCTGCGCTGACCCGTAAAGATATGGGAAAGCTTTCCCCCTTCCGGAATTCCGTCCCGGTTCGCACGTTAGATCCTGACGCAACGAGATCCGTGCGGGCCTGAAAGCCATCGTTATCTACGCTTTCCGGATGCCTGCTCCTTGGGTCTTGCATGAACTAAAATCCTGAATAGAAGAGGACAAGCTATGGCGGATACAGGAAAAAAAGCGCAGGACCAGCGGCGCCCCGATCTTCCCGGCGGAGGGATGAACTCGGAGCATGAGTACGATACCAGCGGTATGCGAGGGATCACGCGCGAGTATGAGCACGAACTCGCTGAAGCTGCCGGAGAGGAAGCAGTCCGTGAGGACGTGCAGCAAATCCTTGACGTAGAACAGGGTAAAGCAGACGATCCTGAGACGCGCCATCTGGCGACGACGAGCTACACCCATATGGACCGGGTGGCAGAGCAGGGAGGCACGCTGGCGGCCCGTACTGCACAGGAAATGAGCCTTCACGATGAACTGAGCCGAACGCCAACCGGCGATGCCAAAAAAAAGGGAAACCAGGACGCTGATAAGAAATAGCCCCCGCTTTACGACCGTCTGGTCTATCAGGAATCACAAAGAAGAATCATCAGCGGTAGGAATCGGGAACAGCTCAAGCATCCCCGATTCCTGCCGCTGATGCATTGACCCCGGTCTGTTTCGCAGATAAAGGGTTCACGAGTTTTCGCGAATAGCGCTTACCAGTTCCTCCTTGTTCATCTTGCTGCGGCCCTCGATGTCCAGTTCTTTCGCCCGGTTATAAAGCTCGTCGCGGGTGCGGTCCTGCAAGGAACGATTCGGGTTTCCTGTTCCCTGCGTTCTTTTGTTTGGTGTACGACCTTCCTTCCGGCGCTGCTTGTTCACCGTGCGTCCGGCAATCTCCTCGGCTCGGTCTTCCGACATACCCCGGTCGAGATTGGTTTCCTTAATGTGCTTGTACTGCCGCTCGTCTTTCTCGCTCCACTTCGATGGCATAACGGTTGCCTCCCAAACATGTCTTGTTTCTCAGTTTAGGGTTATGCGTTTTTTTAATACGGCAGCCGTTGCTCGTTTCCCGGCCCCTGTAACATCCCTGAAATTTGCTTCGGGTGCCGGAAGCATATACACGCCTTGAGGTAGATCACCTTCCGTTGTCCCTCCCCGATACTTTTCCGCGTTAAATTCTTTGGACATATACAGAGAAGATGCATTACCATGACGGGATGTGAGCATGAGGATCTGCAATGCCGCTCTATGCATAAACCAAAAGTTCGTTTCACCTCTACTCCGGACCAAGCATGACTTCCAGTGAGCGTCTCAGGGCGAGGTTGCGCGGCGCTGCCGTAGACAGGCCGCCGAACTTCGACATTATGATGATGTTTGCCGCCCATCATATCGGTCAGCCCCTGTCGCGTTATTACCTGGACTACCGGGTGCTTTGCGAAGCCAACCTTGCGGTCCTGGATGATTTTTCCCTTGATCTGGTGCAAGTCATCTCTGATCCGTACCGCGAAGCGGCTGACTTTGGGGCGCGCATCGAGTTTCCGGAGGATGGGCTGCCGGTATGCCATGAGCCGCTGTTGTTCGACCCCGGCGAATTGGTTGCGCTTCGCTCTCCAGATCCCTACACCGGACGCCGCATGAGCGACAGGCTCGCCGCCGTGAGCCGCCTGCGCGAACAGGTGGACGGCGATGTGCCCGTCATGGGGTGGGTAGAAGGCGCCCTCGCCGAAGCAGCCGACCTTCGGGGGGTAAACAACCTGATGAGCGATCTGTACGACCGCCCGGATTGGGTCACGGATCTTTTGGAGCAGTGCGTCGAAGTTGGAATCGCGTTTGCGCGGGCGCAGATCGAAGCCGGGGCGGACATCATAGGGCTAGGCGATGCCGTGGCTTCGCTGGTGTCTCCCGCCATGTACCGATCCTTTGCGCTCCCCTACGAGAAACGCATCTTTGACGCAGTCCACGACATGGGTGCCCTGGCAAGGCTGCATATTTGCGGCAACACCAACCGGATCATCGCCGACATGGTTCAGAGCGAAGCCGACATCATCGACCTGGACTGGATGGTAGACTTCGGGCGTGCGGCAAAAATAGCAGGCGATGGGCCGGCTTTGTGTGGAAACTTCGATCCTGTTTCCGTCATGCTCAATGGCGACCCTGAACAGGTGCGTGAGGCCGTGCTGGAGAGCCTCAAGGCAGGCGGCCTCCGCAGCATCAGCGCCGCCGGGTGCGAAATCCCGGACGGGACGCCTCCTGCAAACCTCCTTGCCCAACATGAAGCCCTGGTGGAGTTCGGCGCTATGAGCCTCAACGCCCTTTAGAGGCCGCGCTTGTTCCGGCCGAGCGCTATCAATCCTCCGGCGTGTAGTCGACTACGAATGCTTCTTCCAGAACGCCCAGCTCTCCCAGCAGCGCTCCAAACTTTTTATGCTCCGGGTGAGGCAGGTAAGCATCCCGCGCGGCAGCGTCCTCAAAGGTCAACAGATACACGTGCGTGAAACCCTTGTTCAGACCTTCGGGGCTGTTGTTAACCCCATGCTCGAATGCGGTTATGCCGTCGATGGTATTCATCAGATCCCGGAAAGCATCGGTCACCTGCTGAATCTGCGTTTCGGTCGCGCCTTCTTTGTATTTGAACACCACGACATGCCGCACCGGTCCTTCTTCGGCATCAGTTTCCAGCGTTGCAGCGCCAAGAATGAAAGGAAGGATAACGACGGGCAGCATGAACTTGAACAAGGTTTTACAGGTCATGATTTTCCTCTGTACTGGAACCTCAAGGCTGGGGGAAAAAGAATGTGCAGCCGCCTAGAGGAGGCCGGCAACCCTGCGCCTACCTTCGAAACGGCAGCTTTCCGAGATTTAACGGAGCGCGTGAACTGCGCTGCGTATCCTGAAGAGACAAGCTAAATCATAAGCGCCGCTCGCGCAAGCTTACGGAAAAAAGCAACCTGTGAAGGCAGCGCAGGCTGAACTCGACAAACAGCCGTCCGGTTACCTTTGTTGCAACAGCGCGTTGAAAGCAGGGTAGCGCAGCATTTCAGCCAGCACGGAATCTTGCCGGATAGCAGAAAGGCTGATTACGGAAGACCGGATGCCCCGCGCCAGAACAGAAGCTGCGTCCTCCTTTTTTCCCTGTAACACAAAGACCCGCGCCAGTTGCAGATAGGCCGCCGGTTCGGAAGGGCCGAGGGCCAGCGCTATCCGCGCAAACGATTCTGCCTTCTCCAGATAAGAGAGTTCAACAGCATTCCAGGAGAGGCTAACGTGCAGCAAGGCATCATCCAGCACCCGCTCGGCAGCCGCGTCGAGCGCCTGCTCCGAAAGACGCCTGTTGCCGCTCAGTCGTGCAGCCTCGCACAGAACCAGATAAGCTTCTCCATCTCGCGGATTCAAGTCAACGGCGCGTTGCGCATCTATCAGTGCTTCCGGCGCTCGCTCCATCGAGATCAGCACTTTGGCGCGAAGTTTCCGCGCCGCCGCATCATCCGGGAGTTCTTTCAGCACCCGGTCCAGACGGGCTTTTGCTTCAAGCACGCTTGCGCCGCTCCGCCATGCTCTTTCTGCACGGTGGTACTGCATGTTCAACTCCGGAGGGCGCAGGTTCTGAGCCGCCACAGGTATTGCAGCCAATGTTATCAGACAAACAAGGATACCTGCCCAAGGGGCAAGGCGCTGTTGGAGGCCCATCTTCGTCATGGTTTTCAAAAGTCGCCCTTCATCATTTTTCCTGCCTGATGCTTATCATATCAATAATCATTCCACAGATCCAGGCTCCATCTGCTGCATTCAGGCCGGATGTTTAGCGGAAAGCCGTAATTAACCGTGCGCTTTTTCATACAAGAGCGGCCTGTTTATGACACATAACCGTTTCTCATCGAGCCTGAAACAGGAGCTTCGTAACGAGCTGCGCACCAGGCGATTCGGGCGCTCTCTGCAAGCTTATGAAAAGGTGTCCTCTACCAACACCGTTGCGGCCGCCTGGGCCGCGAGAGGCGCTCCTGAAGGCAGCCTGGTAGCGGCTGAGTTTCAGACAGCGGGGCGAGGGCGCATGGGCCGCCTCTGGGAGGCAACCGCCGGACAGAACCTGACTTTTTCCCTGGTGCTCCGCCCTGACTTTTCCCACGAACGATTGGGTCTCATTACGCTGGCTGCCGGCCTTGCCGTGGCCGAAGCCGTTGAGCAGTTTACTGCGCCGCTGACGCCCGCCATCAAATGGCCCAATGACATCCTGCTTAACGGGCGCAAATGTTGCGGTATGCTGCTCGAGTCTGCGCTCACCGGAGCCGCTGCACCTGTGACAGTCATTCTCGGTATCGGCCTGAATGTGAACCAGGCGAGCTTTCCTCCGGAACTCGAAGCGCGGGCTACCTCGCTTTTGCTGGAAACAGGAAGGCTAACCGCTCGTTTTTCTTTGTTGGCCGAACTGTTGCTCCGTATAGAAACTGCGTACGACCATCTCCTTCAGGAAGGCGGCGATCTACTGAGAAAGACATATACAGCGCGGCTCGACGGTCTCGGAAAAGAGGTCTCACTCCACATCTTCGGATCCGACAGGCGTGTTCAGGGCGCGATTACAGGCATCTCGGAGACAGGAGCCTTGCGCCTGCTCACCAGCGAGGGCCTGCGCACGTTTCATGCGGGCGAGGTCACCACACAACCACCTGCATAATCTCCCTTACGTTACTGATTCCGCTATCTGCATCCCATGTGGCTCACTTTCGACATAGGAAACAGCGCCATCAAAGGCGGTTTTTTTGACGGGGAGCAGCTTACCTCTACCTTTCGCGTTCCTACCGATCATGGCCAGACGCCGGCTGGCTGGCGGCTTCCCTTGCAGACACATCTCCGCAGCACGCAGGCTGAACGGGTAGGCATTGCCTCAGTGGTTCCGGCATTAACCGACCGGGTGCGCAACCTGGTGCTCGAAGAAACGGGCCTTCATGCCGAGGTCATACACCACGCCCTCAACCTCCCCTTTCACCTCTCTTATGAAACACCGCACACGCTGGGCACAGACCGCCTTGCAGCGGCAGCAGCGGCATGGTCATGTTACGGCAGAGCGGCAGATCCACGCGCCGTAGTAGCCATTGACGCAGGAACGGCTCTCACCTGTGAAGTTATAGACCGCTCAGGCGCCTACCTCGGAGGCATTATCAGTGCAGGTCCCCGGCTTGTTCAGCGCTCTCTGAGCCAGGGAACCGCCCAACTTCCGGAAGCGCCGCTCGAACTGCCTGAACATCCCATTGGACGATCTACCCGCCATGCGCTTCAGTCCGGCATCCTGTACGGATTCATTGACAGCGTGGCTGGAATGCTGCGCCGCATCGGAGGCGCACTCGAAGAAAGGCCTTTCGTCGTTGCCACCGGAGGCTGGAGCGGATTACTTGCAACGCATATCGACGGGATCGATAAACTGGACCCTCATCTTGTCTTACATGGTGTGCGCGCCCTCATGGCATTGAACACGCCTTACCGGAGCCTGTAAGGTTCCCCTCTACAGATGCGCGCCAGGCGAGGCAGACCCCGTCTCCGCAGAGCCGGCCTGCTTGAGCAACACCTCGATGCGCGCCAGCACCATCTCGATAGCTACGCGGTTATGGCCGCCTCGTGGAATGATGATGTCGGCCTCCCGTTTGGAGGGTTCAACGAATTCGAGGTGCATCGGGCGAACCGTCTGCTCGTACTGGTCCAGAACGGCATTTACGGTGCGTCCTCTTTCAGAAATGTCGCGGCGGATTCTGCGCATCAGGCGAATGTCGTCGGCTGTGTCGACAAAAATCCTGATGTTCATTCGCTCACGAAGGACAGGTTCAGCAAGAACGAGCAGACCTTCCAGGATAATCACGGGGCGTGGAGAGACGCGCACATATGCCTCTTCCCTGCGATGCGTCTTGAAATTATAAACAGGCTTCTCGACCGATTCGCCAGCCAGGAGACGATCTACATGGTCGCACATCAGGCTGGTTTCCAGCGCGTTCGGATGATCGAAGTTGAAAGCAGCGCGTTCTTCCAGCAGAAGGTGACCCAGGTCTTTGTAATAAGCATCATGATCGAGAACGGCAATCGATGCAGGCCCGAATGCCTCCACAACGCGATGCAAAACGGTGCTCTTCCCGGAACCCGATCCGCCTGCAATTCCAATCACAATCGGGCGCTGCGCCCCTGCGTGCTGCTTCTCCCCTTGAGAGGCAGTGTGCTTATCATCAACAGCTTTCACGAAGCCTCTGAACGCTTGACCATCACCGCCTTGACAGTCCTGGCCTGCTCATCGACAACGGTAGCTGTTTCGTCGAAATGAAATCCTTCCGGATGGTCCCATTCGGCCAGAGCTTCGACATCTTCCAGCGTTTCTCTTACGATGTAATTCACCAACTGGCCCCTGAGGGGCTTGACGCTGTGCGAGAGCGTGCGGCGCTCTCCATTCTTCTCCTCCATAAACAGAACCTCAACCATCTGCGCATATCGGTGGTCGTCCTCCCATGCTTCCTGATGCGCTCCGGGGAGCAGATTCCAGACAAATCTTCCCTCCAGCGTCCTGTTCAGGACCGGGCTGATACGCGGTTTCCAGAACCGGGAGACTTTTCCCACGCCTTCCAGCACGGCATCCATGCGCAGGCGATAGTTCGGGATCAGGTCGTCTGGTCTCAAAAGCCCGAACAAGCCAGACAGGATGATCCCGTTCTCCAGCAGACGGCGCTGGGCGCCGGTTGGAAGCCCTGCAAAATCCATCGACTTGAACATGACGCCGGGGCTGTAGCGGTCCAGCGCAGACATCAGCGGCGCATGATAGATCTCCGCATTTATCTTCAATGCCTCTTCCAGGGTTTCCCCTTTCACTCCGAAAAGAGCCTCCAGGTCATGAGCACTCTCGATCGTCTGCTGAAGGGCATCGATGAGCTTGCGACGTTCCGGATTCAGTTCATTGAAATAATTGAACGTATCGGAGGAACGGTAATCGAACATATCCGGGGCGAAAGGATTCCCGCCCGGTTGTTTTCCTTCTGCGGGAGGAAGAAGGATCGTGAAATTCGGCATGGAGGTCTGATATAAAACCCAAAGACAGGGAAATAATCCGGCGGGGGCTGTCCATCAAGAGACAGCCTCCTTCTGATCCTTACCGTGATGAACTCTGCCGCCGCATCTCGCCCAGCAGCGCATCGATGTCGGTGCGGATTTGCTCTGCCCGTTGTTGCGCATCGGCCACCAGTGCATCGCCTGTTCGCCGGGCGTCACTGGCTGATTCAGGGTTGAACACATGTTCCACGAAGACACCCACTTGGCCGGCAATGTGTTCGAGCTGGTACAGGAGACGGCGGCGAATCGTCTGCCCCTCTTCCGGAGCTAGCAAGACGCCCAGGGTAAAACCGGCTGCCCCTCCAACAACCACCCCCCAGGCGCCGGCGCGAATAACACTTCCCAGTGAAAAACTTCTCATGGTTGATAGGTCTCGGTTTGGAAAACGCCGTGTTAATTTAATTTATAAAACGGATAACATGACACCTGCCCTGCCAAGATACTTTTTCTTCCCGAAGCTTTCTTGCTTCGATTTCCGTAAGGCGGCGCACGCTAAAAAAAAAGCCGCCGCCGGATGACCGACCGCAGCCTTTTGGTAGAGGCGCCCAAGCGGGCGTCATCCCTAACGGTTTTTCTTCTTATGGCGGTTCTTACGGAGCCGCTTTTTCCGTTTGTGCGTAGCAATCTTATGACGCTTCCTTTTTCGACCACAAGGCATAGATGTTTCCTCTCGCTGAAAACCCGGATTTACAATAAGGCAATATAAGCCGCCGATGTCAAAGTTGCTGGTTAACGCATCCGCACATAATGTGTTTCGATTAAATTTAAAGAACGAATGCCCCAGCGCCTTCCTTATCACCTTCTGCAAGCGGGTTCGGTTCCGGCTCGTATGAAGCGTAACTTGGTTTTGACTGCACCGAAGCCGTATTTTCACTGTTCAGGGCTTCGGCGCTCAAAAAAGCCGTATCGCTGTTTATTGTAGTTACATGACGTATATGCCCCGGACTGCCTTTTACTTACGCAGATCTAATGGATACCAGTACATAGACGAGGGTCCTCACACGGATTCACCCCCTGTCGTCTTGCTGCATGGGATGCTGGGGGATTTGAGCAACTGGACCAATACCATTGGCGCACTGGCTAAGAACGGCTATCGTGTAATTGCACCTGTATTGCCTGTTTATGACCTTCCCATGAAGCAAACAAGCGTTTCCGGGCTTGTCGACTTCACCTGTAATTTTCTCTCGGAAATACAGATCACTCAGGTCGCTCTCGTCGGAAACTCGCTGGGCGGACATGTTGCGCTGCTGTTTGCGCTTCAGTATCCCGACCGGGTCAGCGCGATGATCCTTTCAGGCGCATCAGGGATCTATGAGGTTGGCATGGGCACGTCAACCCCCCGCCGACAGGACCGCTCCTTTATCCGGGAGCGCGCTGCCGTCACCTTTTATGATCCGTCTCATGCAACGGACGAACTGGTGGAGGAGATGTATGAAATTGTCAATGACAGGTCCCGCGTTGTTCGTCTTATCAAAATGGCCCGCGCCACCAAGGAAGAAAAAGTCGTTGACCAGCTCGCGACCGTCACGACCCCGACGCTGCTGGTCTGGGGTCGCGATGATGTGATCACGCCCCCGGATGTGGCAAAAACTTTCGCTGAGAGAATGCCGAACGCGCGCCTGCGTTTCATAGAACAGTGTGGACACGCTCCCATGATCGAGCATCCTCTCCTTTTCAACCGGCTCATGCTTGATTTCCTCAGAGAAGTAACCGGGGCGGCCAGAAAGGTGATGCCTGCGGAAGTGCAATAACCGGCGCTGACGACACCTGGCATACAGGGCGATTTATTCATCGGAATCGAGTGTACAATTGACGCTACACTGGCGGCGCCCTGTTTTACATTTTTACATCCAAGTCCTTACCCTCCGCGCATTTTCCTGTTTGGCACAACCTTTGTTAAGACATAGGATAACACTTCGGAATGCCTCCTTATCCGAAGTGTGTGGAGTGCAGTTCTGCACCGCGGAAGGCCTCCGCGACGCCGGGCAGACATGTTTGGGTGAGCATGTCTGCCTGGCTTTTTTATGAACTTTACGTTTGTCCCGCAGTTACCCGGAATACAGCATCATCCTGAGCCTACAGGCTTTGTGACTCAACCAGACGTGCTTTCCTTATGACCCACCCCCCTGTTGCTTCCACAATCAGTCTGGCGCTTCTGGCGGCAGTGCTTTTGTTTCTTTCTGCTTGCACCCCTTCGCTGTCTCCATTGTACCGTGATTACGAAATGGAGGGTAAAATGGAGAAGGATATACAAGATAGAATTCAGACGGCTGTAGAGGCAGCAGGATGGAAACCCGTTGCAACTGAAGCTCCCAATGCAATTGCTACGGAAAGCCGCACCATAGCCAGGTGGGGCTTGTACAAGGTTACGATAGCCCTTGAAGTGGTTCCTGTCAGCGGCGAGTATGTACGGGTCTTCTTTCATCCTTACCGGAAGTACATAACGGGAGGGCGAAGCAAGATTCCGTATCTGGCGAGCAACCTTCGTCGTTCTATTCTGCCTGATCTTAACCGCGCTCTGGCCGATCAGGGATTTCGCATGATGGGCATCCCATTTGAAAAAGACGAGGTCGCTTCGGAGAACTAGATCGGGAACTTTGGTTTCGGTGGATCGTAGGATCTTTTCCTCAAGAGAGGAACTGTTCTTTACCTACTGGGGATGTTTTGGATTCGACGGGTGGTTTGCGCTGCAGGTTGCGTGTCGAGCCTCTTGGCAAGCTCGTATAAACTGCTAAGAAACCAAGTAACTGCGAACGATTACTCGTACGCGATGGCCGCTTAAACAAGCGCCGTCTGTCTCAGATAATGCTCGTCCACCGGGTTATCTCGAGGCATCATATCAGGTGGAATAGTTGCAGCAATGCCGGCTGAATACGCTGCAATAAAATTTAACCAGCCTGTGCTCACACGAGGCCCGGTCGGCTGGCATTCGATGTGAGCGAGACTCAATAAGCTGACTACACACGTAGACGCTTGTCTGGTTCATCCATTCGGACCCGGGTTCGACTCCCGGCATCTCCACTAAGCAGCAAACCCCTGAACTCTTGTTTGAGTTCAGGGGTTTTGTTTTTTGAGACAGGCGCGACTTTCCTGGTTCCACGCTCATTCGCCGTACGTCTGAGTGAAGCGCAGTAGACTGCAATTCCTGGCTTGCCCGCCCTTCAGCCGAGGTGCAAGCAAAACAAAAAAACGGTATTATCAGGAGAGCCGAAAACGTCCCGATGCCTCCGTTTTCCTCTCCTCCTTTTGAACGCTGTCCGGAAAGAAGGTTATGAGTCGCATACTGGTTTTGCTTGGCCTCCTCCTGTACCTGACGTGTCCTGCCGCCGCGCAGCAACAGGAACTCAGATACCTGTTTATCGGCGCGCATCCGGATGACGCGGACCTGAAGGCAGGGGGCACGGCTGCGCTGCTGGCCCGGAGCGGTCATGCCGTCAAGTTTGTGTCAGTCACCAACGGGTTTGCCGGACATCATGAGATGGGCGGCGGCGAACTCGCCCGACGCCGTTTTGCCGAGGCGCAGGAGGCAGGCAGGCGGCTTGGGGTCGCGTATGAAATCCTGGAGTTCAACGACGGCGAACTCGTCCCGAGCCTGGACGCACGCAAAGCAATCATCCGTGTTATCCGCGAGTGGAAGGCCGACATCGTTGTATCCCACCGTCCAAATGACTATCACCCCGACCACCGGTACTCCGGCATTCTCGTTCAGGATGCCGCCATTCTGGTCGAAACCCCGAATGTGCTCCCGACCGTCCCGGCGCTGGAAAAGAATCCTGTTTTTCTGTACTTCGAGGACGGCTTCAAGAAACCGAACCCGTTCAGTCCTGACATTACCATTGATGTCGATGCCGTATATGACCAGAAAATCAGGGCGCTCGACGCGCACGTATCGCAGTTCCACGAGTACCTGCCCTGGGCCAGCGGCGACATGGGCGAAACGCCGACAGACGAAAAGGAGCGGCTGGCCTGGTTGACGCTGCACTGGTCTTTCGAGATCACCCCTGAGATGCGGGCTTCGCTCGAAAAATGGTACGGGAAAGAACATGCCGCAGGCGTTCGGCACGCCGAATCGTTCGAGATTACCGAGTACGGAGGCCAGCCCTCGGACGAGGAGATCCGCCGGCTCTTTCCCATGCTGGGGCGATAATCGAAAGCGTCGGCGCCGCCCTATCGAATCAGCAGCATCTGGCGCGTTGCCGTCCCAAAAGGCGTCGTCAGGCGGTACAGGTACAGCCCGCTGGCAAGCCTGCCGGCGTCAAACTGAATTGTATACTGCCCGGATGCCTTGTATCCGTCTATGAGCACGGCGACCTCTCTTCCCAGCACGTCGAATACGCTCAGGCGGACTTCAGCCGGATCAGGGAGTTCAAACGCAATGGTCGTCGTTGGGTTAAACGGATTCGGGTAGTTCTGGGAGAGAACGAAATGGGTAGGAGTCTCTTCCTGTGGCGCCTGAATGCCGGTTGGAACTGCCGCCACCTCATCGTCCAGCAAGAAAAGCCGCGCCGTGTAGCCCTCGACCGGCACAGACAGCGTTGCAAGGGCCTCGCCCTGTACAGTCTCATAGTCTCCGGTGATGAGATCGGTCAGATAATAGGTAACCGCCGGGTCTATGCCCATCTCTTCGACCGGCACAGACAACCCCGCTTCTACAGGGTCCGGACCCATATTGATGAGGCCCAGCACGTTCTGGTCTTCTTTCCACCGGTGAAAGGCATATGCCTGCCCTGCCGCCTCCGAGGGTCCTATCGGAATCTCCCGGAAATGATCGCCGTAGAGCGCTGGAAAAGCTTTTCGAAGCAGAATCAGATGATGGTAATAGGAATAAAGCCCGTGAGGATCCTGCTCGCGTATGGGCCTGCCTCGCGCGTAGATCTGCTGCGTAGAATAGGGATGTGAGCGGTAACCGACCTCCTGACCATTGTAGAGAAGCGGTATTCCCGGCAGCGCAAACAGCAGCGCCGCTGCCATCCTGGTCCGTTCCAGGTCATGCGTTTTGTGAAAGCGCGGCGTATCGTTGTTCTCCATGAAACGCAGCACTTTTGCATTGGGAGCAAACCCATTCCCACGGTTTGTAAGCGCATTGCGCAGCCCTGCCGCCCGATTGCCCACATTCGGGTCGTTAAAGATGGTATAGCTGACCGACTCATCGGCGCTGAAATCCCGCTCCCAGGTCCAGTGTGAGACCCAGGATTGTTCGGGATACCAGTCATAGGCAACGTCGAAGCGGTTGTCGAAGGTGGCCGGCACGGTGGCTTTGTCCTCTCCGAGCAACAGGATTTCCGGCTTGATCCGCTTGAGGTCGAACCGAAACTCCTGCATGGCTTCAGGGGTGCGTGCATTGACGCCCCACACCGCATCGAGCCGATACCCGTCGATGTCGAATTCCTCGATCCAGTACTGACCGGCCTCGGTGATCCAGCGCCGCACTTCCGGATTATTGTAGTTCAGGTTGACGAGTTCATTCCAGAAGTAGTAGACGAACTGCATCTTCCCCACCGTTTCCTGATGATAATGCTGCGAATACGGCACCGCGTCTCGTTCTCGCTGGTAAAAGTCGTAATAATGCGAAGCCGGGCCGTGCGCTATGGCATCTCGCGCATACCGGTGGTCGATATGGGTGTGGTTGGGAACGAAATCCAGAATCACTTTCATGCCCCGTTGATGAGCCTCCTGCACGAACCTCCGAAGATCCGCCTCGTTGCCGTAATCCGACCGGATCGTGAAGTAGTCGAGGACTTCATATCCGAAATCATACCCCGCATTGGGAAAAATGGGCTGGAGCCAGATGGTGTTGACGCCCAGCGCCTTCAACTCCGGCAAGCGTGCAGTGATGTCTGGAATGTTGCCGGATCGTGAGAAGTTGAAAGGCAATACTTCATAGATGATCGCCGAATCGATCCAGGATGCATGGTCTTCCCGGATGTCAAAAGCTTCGACCCCCTCCGGGGATATGGTAACGATGGTTCCGGCGCGTGTGGAGTCTCCATCGGCGGCGGCGACTACAAAGTCGAAATGGTATTCGCCATAGGGGGCGTCGGTGGGGATTTCCAACACAGCCACCGTGTCGGCAGAACCAGAGATTGCAAGCGACAAGGAATCGGATGGATGCTGCTCCCATGCGTAGGAAAGCGAAAGGCTATCCGGATTCTCCAGCACCTTGCCATGCAGGGCAACCGTACGCCCTGATACGGTCGCAAATGCGTACGCCTCCGGTTTTTGCCGGTATCCCATCGTAAGCCGCAGCGTATCCGAATACACCGTCTCCCCTCCGCTTTCCAGGGTAGCTGCCAGCACATTTTCTCCCTCCGTCAGGCGAACAGGCGCCTCAAAATGATTTGCACCGGCTTCCACCTGAAAGGAATAGGATGGGGCGCCGTTTAGCCAGAGCACCCCCTGCCCGGATAGATTCCCCTCGATGGCGCCGTGGATGACCTGTTCCGGCATCCAGACGATAGCGTCCTGCTGGTCGAGTGTGATGCTCTGAGCAGCAACCTGCGCAGAGCCGCCAAGACCTGGCATTATGCCTGCAAGCCACATGCATCCAGCGGCCCAGAACCAGCTATGACCGTACGACCGCTGCCATGCCTGTTTGATACCCCTTCCAGATCCTCTCACGTTGCACCCTCTAAAGTTT
This sequence comes from uncultured Rhodothermaceae bacterium, assembly GCA_965365465.1. GTDB lineage: Bacteria > Bacteroidota > Rhodothermia > Rhodothermales > DASSAV01 > CBDUBU01. The sequence continues at coordinate 21,477 of CBDUBU010000004.1, read as the reverse complement.
TTCAGACACGGGCTCAGGCAATCGGTCCCACGATTTGAGCAGCCCTTTCAGCCGTTCAAAGGAATCCTTCCTTTCTCCGTCTACGCGGATAAGCCCGCCGTTCGGGATAAAGGTGCGGAAGTCGGCGAAATCATACCAGCTTACATTGTGGATGTAGGGCTTGCTGTAGAAGATGGTGTACATCTGTTCAAGCCAGTCCGCTTGCAGGTCTTCATCCCAGGGACGATGCCAGTCGTAGGGCGCTTTCAACAACTCCATCTCCCCGGTCAGAATGTCGCTTCGGGTCGGCCCTGAAGAAGCGGCAATCTCGGTGATGTAGACGGGCTTGCCGAAAGCTGCAAACCGGTCTACCTGCCGGGATACCTCCGCCAGCGACCGATGGGGATAGTACATCTGCAAGCCCACCACGTCAAAGGGAACCTCCGCATCGACCAGATCCCGCAAGAACTGGTAGGGCGAACGCAGGGGCCGATCCGAAGGCCCGGAGTCGCTGTTGCCTATCGCGGCATACTCGGCCCAGGTGCAGCAGTTGTTGATCAGGCGCGATACTTTCGGATTCACGTCGTGCGTTTTCTCGCAGGCCAGGCGCACGATCTCGGTGATCTGCTCCGGGGTGTGGTTATGCACGTTGGCCCAATCATGGTACTCGTTGACTACCTCCCAGTGCAGGATTCGGTCCCCGTAATGCCCCACCACATTCTCAACGTGCCTGTCTACGTACTGCTTGAGTTCGTCGAAATTCTTCTCCTTCAGCCAGTCAGGCGTGACCCAGGAGTGAAACCAGAACAGCGGTCTGCCTTCGATGGTGATATTGTTTTCGGTGAGCCAGTCCACAATGTTGTCCTTGATGCCCCAGCGGTAGACGCCTTCTCGCGGCTCGAAGACCTCGTACCAGGTATCGTAGACGTAATGCGTGACGGTGGCATAGTTGAACAATTCCTCGAAGCGATCCGTGAGCGCCTCCGACTTTGCCCACACGTACTGCCGCGTTTCACACCCGAAGAAGAATTCATCCATCCGCTTCTGCCTGGCAATCTCGCTGCGGGCGTGTTCCAGTTCCAATTTTTCCCCGGCCCACAGCGCGTAGTACAGCGTCCGGTCGGCCAGATCAGCCGCCTCCGCCCCCTGCTTTTTCTGCGCTTCCGCCAGCAACTCCTGCGACAGATCGTGCAGGCCCCTCACCTCGGTTGAAAACACGGTTCCCTTGTCCCGATACCGGCTCAAGACCTCCTGATTTCGCGTCACCCGACTCTGAGCAAATGCGACATTCAGGTTGTGGGTCGTGTTGCCCGTAAAATCCTCGCGGGAGTAGAAACGGCCCGCATTGTCTGCTTCGAGCCAGACATACCCGAACCCTTCGATGAACCAGCGGGCATTGAGGGCAAAAGGCTGCCCGGCTACCGACTCCGGCACGACGATTCCCTGCTGCGACACGGTGATAGGCGACTTGAAAGGATCGCCGTGGACATCGGTTGCGTACACCAGCCCGATTTCAGGCGTCAAGGGGTGCGGAAAGGGCTTGAAGACCAGGCTGTCGCGCCGGCGGGAGACAGCAGCACCCCAGGCGCTGGCGCAGGGCGCAAGGGAAAGCCCTGTCGCCCCAAGTAAACTGGCCCTGATGAAATCCCGTCTGTTGTGTGTGTTCATGTCATGCCTGGCTGAATCTGCAAAATGCGAAGGAAGGGGCGGCCCTGTTCATTCGAGGCGGTACACCTGCACCTCCCGCGGTCGGAGCGAAACCGTAAAACACGAACCCTCGCCGGTTGAAACGCAAGCTGCCGTGTTGCCGCTGAACTGTTCTTTCAATGCTCCGCTCTGGTTGTCGGGGATGCACACCGACGCTTCGACCGTTGCACCCTCGTTGTTCTGCACCATCACCATGACGTCTCCTCCGGGCGAGCGCAGCGTATCGACCCGCACTTTCGCGCCGCCCACCACACGCGGCCTGCGCACCTCCGCAGCGTACGCGACGAGTCCTGCCAGCAAGGCGCCATTCGCGGCATACTTTCTCCGGTGATGCAACAGGGCCACATAGGAACCGATCAGAATGGCTTTGCCGCTCCCGCAGGAAGCAATGGTAATGGCAGGCGCTCCGTCGGCATACGTAGCCAGCGCCTCGGCGCCCTCCATGAAATAAGTCTCCCTGACCATCCCGCCATAGACTTTCGCGCCGGCAGCCAGGCCAGGCAGAGGATGCTGAAGCGTGATCTCGACCTGCCCTTCTCCAGCGGCTTCCACAGGTTGCGCCATGACAAACCCGGCCCCTTGTGCGGGTTCATTCAGGCCCGGCCGCAAAACCCTTTGCGATGCCTTGCGAGTCACGCCGTGATATAGCACGTACTCATGCTCCTGGGCCGGTTCGGCGTTGCGCTGCCGCACCTTGAAAACTTCGTGCAAACCATAGCCGGGAAGGGTCGTCTGATGTCGCCCTTCTTCCCGGTTCCACCCGCCGAAGTAAGCTTCCCCGATCAGCGTTCCTCCTTCCTCTACCCATTTCTTCAACCTGTCGGCGATACGGCGGCTCAAGAGGTAGGGAAAGGGAATGACAATGACGCGATACCGGCTTAACCCATCCTCATCCCCGAAGTCTCGCGGATGAATGAAGTCGATGTTGTAGCTGTGGTCGTAGAGCGCCCGGTGCGCTCCCAGCAGGGAATCCGTCGCCGTTTTTTCATTGCCTGTCGCAGCCCAGGCAAACACCTGATTCTCCGGGTTGAACAGAATGGCTATTTCGGCAGGTTGCGGGGCGGCTTCGAGCAGAAAGCCTGCATTCTTCTGCAACACGTCTCCGACTTCCGCAAAGGAGCGGAGCCAGGGAGTTTCGGAACCATCCAGGTGCGAGAGGCCCCAGGTGGGCGCTTCCCGCCCCAACATTTCAGGCCGGTACTGCCAGAAGAGAAAACCTTTCAGGTTGGCAGCGATTCCGGTGAAAACGTGGCGTTTGATGTCGTCGGCGTCAATGGCCTTCGGCATCCGCAGTGTATACCCCATCAGCATCAACATTTCAGCCGAGATCACCGGCTTGCCGGGCGCGCAGCACCGCAGGATGTCGCACATCATGGGGTCGTCCATCTGGGTAAACCCGTGCAAATCTCCGAACCGCCCGACGTTCCACGGATCGTTGGCCGTAGACGTGACGGGAAAACCCTGAATGAATACGTGATGGCACATGAGTGGATGCCTGCCCGCATCGATCCGCTCCGCCGTCTCGAAGCGCCGCCGCACGTTCTCGCCGAGCGTATGCACGAAAAACATCCTCCAGTCGATTACGTCGTTGAAGGTGTTGCGGGTGCGCGGCAACTCGGCTTCCTCGAAGGACTGGTAGTTGCGATTCCAGGATGTGTTCAGTTCATCGATCGACTCATACTTTTGCGCCAGCCAATTTCGGAAGGCGTTCTTGCAATGGTCACAGTAGCACAGCATATCGCCGATCTTTTCCGCATCGTCGGCATAGAGGCGCATTTCTGACATGCTCTGGGTCAGTTCAGGCTCGCTCCCGACGTTCCAGATTTCCAGCGCCGGATGGTCCCTGTACCGTTCGATGCACGCTTCCAGAAACCGGAACAGGTGATCCATCACATCGGCGTGGTTCAGGCAAACACCCAGCCCCCCGATCTGCCGGTGCGGCTGCGTTTGCGGCCCGATGCGCCTGCCGTCCAGCGTCAGCATGGATGCATCCGGGTGCTCCCGGTAGATCCAGGCCGGCGCGACATCAACGATGGTGTTGAGCATGACCTTCAGGCCGTGCTCCTGCGCAAGATCCATCAGCCGGTCGATGTCATCGAAGTAAAAGCGGTCTTTCTCAGGATGATTCCAGCGCCATTGCAGCCAGTACTTTACCATGTTGAATCCGAGCCGCGCCATTTCGCGCAGGTCGCGGTCCCAATCCTCCGGCGGCGGCGAAGGCGCCCTGTAGTACTGTGAGCCGTAAGGAAAATAGGCTGAACGTAAAAGGTGCTGCATAAATCGTCCGGCGAAGCTGTCGAGCAGGAAATGACTGAAGAATCAGATCAAACAGGAACGGGAATCGAGGCGCGAAGATGTTCAAGGCCCACGATCAACCCCTCACGAACCTTCTCCTCCGACCCTTCATACTCCGGGTCCTCATGCTCGATGGATACTACGTCGTCATATCCGATTTCCTGTAGCGTTCCTATAAAGGCAGCCCAATCGATCCCGCCTTTTCCGGGCATACGATAGCGCCACCACCCGGAATGCCAGGGGTTGTCTCCGAGTTGCTGCGCCAGCACGCCGTAACGATACTTGCCGTCTCCAAGCACCTCGGCATCCTTTGCGTGAACATGAAAAATGCGGTCTGCAAAGTCCCGCGCCGCACGGTCGTAATCGATCCCCAGCCAGTACAGATGCGACGGATCGAAATTGAGTCCCAGGTTTTCAGGGACTTCATTGAAAAGCGCTTCCCAGAGTTCGGGCGAGTAAGCATAGTTGCCGGGCAGTCCGAACTTGACCCAGTTCTCCATCGGGCAGTTCTCGATCATCAGACGCACGCCCCTGTCCCCTGCAAAGCGCGTCATCTCACGAAACAAGACGCCTGCCTCCTTGATGACCGTCGCGGGATTTACCGGCCGCCCTCCTATGAACGTACCCACCAGACCGACTTCCAACAGGGCCGCCGCTTCGATCACACGGCGCAAATGGGCATGAAACTGCTCACGCCGGGCCTTATCCGGATGCAGGTTGTTTTCGTAAAAGGCCAGCGACGAGATTTTCATCCCGTGGTCCTGAAAAAGCGTCTTGACGCGGCCTGCCTCCTCACGGGTAAAGGAATCCGCGTCGATATGACAGGGCGTGTACTGCCTTCCTTTTCCTTTCGGCCAGGCGGCGAGTTCCAGCGCTTCAAACCCCTGCGCCGCCGCCCACGGCACGAGACTTTCCAGCGGTACACGAGCCAGCGAGGCTGTTAAAAAGCCAATCTTCATAGTTTTCTCATTAGAATGTCAAATTCGCCAGTTCAGTCTTGATAACGTCTTCCTGCGGCGTTCCCCTTCGGAAGATGACGAAATACGTAGCTTCTGCCCCCCTGACCGGAAGGCAGGCGCTGTGCCAGACATTGTCTGCAATCACAACCGCCTCTCCGGGATGGATCTCGAAAAGCACGACGCTTTCCGGCCCGCCCTCCGGCGGCATCACGGGCAGCAGCACAGGACTGTCGATTGGGACCAGGATCTCCGGGGTGCGCTCATGCCGCTCCATCCAGGAGATGACCGGAACCTCTTGCCGGTACACCGTACACAGGCCGATCTCGGTTTCTCCCTCTATGCCGTAATGCGCCAGATCAGACCAGAACCGAAACATTGCGCTTTCGGCGGTCGCCGGCTCGTCAGGCGCCTGAATGACCTGCCCGTAGGGCCTGAAGGCATCAGGATTGATTCGTTTTATGCTGACCATTTGAATTAACCGATTCGGGTTTTCCAAACGTGACGCCGGATATGAGCATGACGTTTGCATACGGGGTCGCTTCGCCCGTGCGTACGAAGGCTATGTTTCCTTGCTGCGCGGTCAGTTGCTTGAATGCTTCATGAGACACTTTCTCCAGCCTGACGCCCGGCAACATACTTTCCAACTGCTGATACAACCCGTCGCTCTGCGCTTCCATTTCCTCGGCCACCACGGCTCCTTCTACTTCCAGTTCCTGGAGTATGACTTGCAGGGTGTCGAGAAAACGCGGCATCTGAAGGCGGAGCGCCAGATCAACGACCTCCGCATCACGGGGAATGGGCAACCCGCAGTCGCAAATCACCAGACGATCCGTGTGCCCCATCGCCGCGATGATCCCGGACAGCCGGGCGTTTAATGTGCCAATCTTCTTCATGGCATGAACCTTTGGGTGAGCGCCTGCACGGCTTACATGAATATGCGCTAGACGGAAGCTGCTGCGCGAGCAGCTAATTCGTACCGGTGTTCGTGCATCAGGATGGGCCGGCGAAACAGCCCCGCCGGCTTCTGCTCCCCTCCCAGGATGCCCGCCAGCGTATTCGTAATTTTCATTTCGACTGTGTTTTCCCCCTCCTTTATCATTTCCGTCACGTCAACACGGTAAGGATGCCACGGAACGACTACGGGGTCTGCCCCATTCAGGCTTACTTCGAGCACATCTTCGCCGCATTCGGCTTCCAGGAACAGGCGTCCTCCATCGAGATAGGCAGGCGGCGCCTTAAAGGTCCCTCGATAAACACCCGTGCCGGAGAAAAACGGAAAGCCCTGCGCCGTCCAGTCTCCGATCTGTATGCGAGACGGTTTTTCCATGATCCGGAAAGTTCCGTCCGCATCGGCGCCAAGACCGAAGTCGCCGACAATTTTCAGCAGGTCGAGCATCCCGTCCGTGCGCCGGTTTGCGATCAGCCTGACGACCACGCTATTGCGCCCCCGCTTCAGAAAGGGCTGGATGTCCACTTCGCGGATCTCGGCATCCAACCAGCTCCGCACTCCGGAATCCTTTATTTCCAGCCCGTTGACATAGAGGCTGTACTCTTTCCCGCTAAAGCCGTCGATCATCAGCCGGGTGTTCGAGGGTAGATGGGATGCTTCAAAATGGGTGCGATACCAGAGCGTAACCGGGTACACGGCTTCGTCCCGTTCCTGGGGCAACTGCATCTCCCACGCGCCATTGGTGACAGCCAGCCAGCCGGCATCGTCATACTCAGGTAAATGATACCCGGCAGCGTCCTCTTCTTCCAACCTCATTTTCCACCGGTCGATGACCAGTACATTGTCTTGCTCGACCGTAAATCGGTACTCGTCCGGCAATTGCAGGTCAGGAAGGGGTTCCCGCGCTTCCGCTTCCAGCCGAATATGCCCATTGTGGTTACTGACGACGGCATAGGGCTGACCTGCCAACCTTTCCGCGTACCCTACCAGGCGGTCTCCGCCGAAGTGGGCGATATGGAGATTCGTTTCGGTAATGTGATCTCCTGCCGACTCCTCCTCCAGCATGACCACGTACGCCTCGCTGGGTGGAAAGTCCAGCTTGAGGCACAACCGCTCGCCTTCATACCAGTAGCAATGAAGTGGTGTGATCTCGCCTGTGTTCGGATTCCACAGCTCGGGGCGCGCCTTCCGTGCAAAGGAAAGCGCAACCTGCCGTCGGTTGGTCCGAGTGGTGTTTGCCACGAGATAAAGGTCGCGTCCGTTCTTCACCCGATGCAAATAGAAGACCTCTTCATCATCGATCACGACATCCGGCGTCACGCAATCGCCGAGCAGATTGCGCAGGGTATCCCGTTTTTCGGCGTCCAGACGGCTCTGGGCCGCTATATACGACTCGATGGACTGCACAGGCCGCGAGCCGGCTTCCGCTGCCAGAAACTGCCGGACGGCCCGGCTTTCCCCTCCACTCTCCGCAACCAGACGTTCGGCGTGGATCTTCTTGCTGTGGAGACCCTCTCCTTGCAGGAAGAAAACGGTCGGGAATGCCTCACTTCGGACGAGATCAAAAGAGACTTCCCCTGCTGCCTCGAACCGTTTCAGCACGTCAAGGGGATCAAACCCGAAAAAGTCTTCGAGATCAGCGACGGCGCCCTGGTCTCTGGTCTCCAGCAATCCAACCGGGAGCAGCGTCGTGGCGATGAGCTTGCCTCCTCCTGCCACGAATGCCTGCAAGCGCTCCAGCGTCGATTCCTTTATGTGGGTAACAGGCGGCAGGATAAACACCTCGAACGCTTCCTCCCGGATGTGAATCCTTCCGTCCCGGATGTCCGCGCCGGCCAGCACGTCCTCATCGACGTAATCGAAATCGTGGTGCAGCCGCAATAACGTGTCGGTGAGGTAGTTGAAGTCCGCCTCGATCAAATCGCCGATGCGGGAATGCGCCTGCGGGGTGTAGTTCGTCCAGATGCTGTTGATCGGGTAAAGCATCAGGACGTTTGCGACGTGCTTCCCGCCGGTAAGGATATGACTCAGGCGGGCATTGTACGCTGTGAACCGGTCGTAGTACTTCCACCAGGTGTGATGGTAGAACTGGGAGGGGGGCCAATCCCGCTTGCGCTCCCCTTCGATGGTGTAATGGTACCCGTGGTTGTTGAACAGGTTGACGCCGAGCACATACTCCCAGTTGTTGATCCACTTCATGCGCTCCAGCGTGCAATCCCAGTACGTGCCGCCCATCGACTCGCACAACAGGCGCGGGCTGCCGAAGTGGTGCGCCGCGCTGCTGCCGAGTTTCAGGGCTACGTGCTGTTCCGGCTCGCGTGCGGTCCCGATCTTCGGGTAGAGGTGATCTACGCCGATCATGTGCATCTGCTGGAGGTACTTGAAGATGTTGCCCTCGCAGCGGGCGGCCAGGCGCAGCAACTCCTCGAAAAGCACATGCCCGGTGAAGATGACCCCGTTCTCCTCACACCAGTCGCGGAGGCGCTTGTAATAGGTCTCTGCATACTGCTCGGTGAGCGTGCGCCAGAAATCGTACCGGACCTGCGTGGTTTTCTCGCCCATGTTCAGGTAGAGGGCCGGCAGGTACGGCTTGAGGTCGTATCCCCGCCGCTGCCGGAAAATCTTGAACATTTGCTTCGACCAGGGGATCACGTAGTTCTTCAAGCCGACGTGGTAGTAGTACATCGCGGGCTCGTCGGTGAAGAACCCCGGAACCGTTTTCCCGAACTCGTCTCCAACGGCCTGTTTATAGCGTTCGTGCGTCAGCGTAATGAATTTTTCGGTAGAGGACGGATTGAGCGTGTCTATGTAGTAGGGGTCCTGTTTTTCGAGAAAGTACAGCAGCACCCATTTGCCTTCCGGCGCTTCCCAGGGAATCGTTTTTTCCCAGGCAAGGTTCTTGTTCAGGTCTACCAGTTCCCGGATGCCGTTCTCGTACTGATCGCGCCGCACCCCGTAGGCGGCGACGGGGTTGGCGTTGCCCGTGTTCACATACCGGTCGTCGTGCGCCTCCAGAAAGTTGAAGATGGGGCCGTCGAACATGAGCGGGACCAGTTCCAGGTAGCGCTGGCATAGCTCCGGGTCCTCCGCCATGACCTGCCCGTCTGCCGTCCCGCTCGGCCAGTCCATCTCGTCGTAGATCCAGGCATCGATGCCGATCTCCTTTGCTTTTTCGACGGCAAACCGGACCCGCTCAAACCACGCCTCCGACAGGTAAGGGACGTTCAGCCCCATGCGTCCGTGAATGAACAGGCTGCGAATGCCCCGGTCGTAAAACTGGTTCAGCTGCCATTCCATTTCCCCGGCGTCGAGATCCCCGTTCCAGAACCAGAAAGGGACGATCCCCATTTCCAGGGGAGGGTGGGTGAAGTTTTCACGGGTGAGGTCCGTTCCGGCCAGCACGTTTTCCTGAAAAGCCATCGATGCTATCGCTGCTAGTAAAAAACTGGTTCGCGTTCAGAAAGCCAGGGTCATTGTGATGCGGTGGGGAGCGCTCAGGTACTGGTACTGCACGTAGGCATAATCCACCCGCACGTTAATGCCTCCCAACTGCGGGTTCAAGCCGAAGCCCATGGACCAGTTGCCTTCTGCATAGTTCATTCTGTACCCTGCCCTCAGAATGAGTAGGTCGGTGAAGTAGTACTCTCCGCCGAAATGCAGGCGCTCGCTATAATCGTTCGAGTTGACGGCCTCAGCGGATACGACCAGCCGGTGCATGGCCCCGGCGTTGAAAAACGCATCCTGACTGCCGATCAGGTTGGTGGATAGCCCGATCCTGAAAAGAAGCGGAATGTCATACCCCTCGCGCCGGTCGCTCCTGGCCTCTTCCAGCCATCTGACCGAACCGGCGAAGTTCTGCGCGCTCATAGCCAGGCGGGTGCCATTAAAACCGGTGTTATAGCGGGTGCCCACGTCGAAAGCTGTCGTGCCTACGGCGTAGTCGAACAGAGACTCCCGGATGTATTTCGCGCTGACCCCGATGGCGAGCCGGTCGGTAAACTCACGGGCATAGGTGAGGCCGAAGAGCATATCGCTGCCCGAAAAAGTTTGCCCGGTTCGCGGATCATTCGTGCCGCTCGAACCGGTGACTTTTGCCTCGGGGATGCTCCCGTAATCCATAAAGGCAATGTTGGCGGCGAACAGCCCTACTCCATCCCACCGTGCGCCTACCGCCGCCCCGGTGTAATTGATGTCTGCCAGCCACCGGTTGTAGGAAAAGGCTGCTTCCATCGACTGGATGCCGGCGATGCCGGCCGGATTCCAGAACGCTGCATTCACATCTTCCACGACGGCCACGCTGGCCTCGCCCATAGCCACCTGACGGGCGCCGATGCCGATTTTCAGAAACTGAAAGGCGGTGCGTCCCCCTTTGTTGAAATCCTCATCCGGTTCGAGGATGTTTCCGGTCTGCGCCAGCGCCGGGCAATGCCCTGCCATCAACAGAAACAGCAGAAAGCACGCCACCCGGCTCCCTCTCCTGCATTTCCGGGCCGAAGGACGCCGCCTGCGTAGGATGCCTTTCATAACACTCACCTTGTCGAGATAGCCCGTTTGCCGAACAGCCGGTTATCGAATGATCATCAATTTGCCTACCAGGGCATTGTCCAGCCCCTCCGTCTCCGATTCTACCTGGAAGATGTAGAGTCCGGGAGCCACCAGCATCCCCGAATCGCTCCGCTGATCCCAACTGCGCGTCCCGGAGAGGTCGCCGCGAGGACTGGGTCCGTGCGGCAACGTACGAATCAGATCTCCCGAAATGGTGTAAATGCGAACCGTAGCGCGTTCGGGCAGATTGCGAAATTCGATGCGATAAGGGTCATTCAGGCCAAAACTTCTTTCCGGATCTCCGAACACGTAGGGATTGGGAACTACATAGATGTCGAATGAGGATACAGGTCCTGCCGCCGCCTCGGCAGGCGTCGTGCGGTTGTAGCTTCCGCTTTCCAGAAGCCCCAGGTCGGCGACCCTCGTGCCGTTGGCTGAAGTCCACGGGCGTGGATCAGCATTGTAGGCGGCGACATAGTACCCGTACCGGAAGCCGAAGTCGATCTCCTCGTCTACAAACCGGTACCTGCCCAGGTCGGCGTCGAAGTACTGACTGAATTCGGAGCGGGGAATGTCTTTGATGAGCGTCCAGGCTGCGCCCCGAAGCGCCGGAGGTTCGGTGTCATTCACATACTGGAAGTCGGTAGAGCGATAGATGCGGTACCCGTCCAGGTCTTCGGCCCCGTCGTAAAAAAGACCACCTGCGCCATCCTGAATGGTTGCCGTCTCGGCGCGCTGATCCCAGGTAACGGCGATGGCGGCCTGCTCACGCCCGACCGAAGCATTCACCGCATCGGTCTGGGGCCCGGGCGGCGGCTCCGGCGCATCCGCCGCGAGCGCCATGCCATCGACCGTTGCGCCCAGACCCCACGCGACAGCCTTACGCGCAAACTCGGCGTTCCGCTGAATGGCGGCAATGGTGCTGTCCGGAAAATAGCCGTTCGGGTCGCCGGCAATGACCTCGTTATAGTCCATGACGCCCGCGATTTCCGCCAGAACGATCCGCACCGAGTCGCCCGGAGCCAGGGTGTAGGGGCCATAGGAATAGGTATAGAAGTTCATCCGGTTGCCCCGGTTGCCATACCCTTCCTGCAACCCCGGCGTCTGCGCGAAGTCGTAGAAGACTTTCTTACTGGGCCTGTTGGAAATCGTAAACCGCTCCAGATCCAGATCCTGCCCCTGAAAACTGCCTCCCTTATGAACGTCTATACGCAGCACGTCGGGGGTTGGAGACGTGCGAGGCCCTCCACCCGTAGCGTCTGCATATAGCGCCAGCCACCCGAATGCAGCAGGACTCTGCAACTCGTCGCCGAATCTGGTCTTCCATGCTTCGTTGCTCTTGACGGGATAGGGGTCAAACGGAGTCGGCTCTTTGCCGCCGTTGTAGTTGTAGGAAAAGGCCAGTGTGTTGTCGCCGGACAGGTAATAATAGTCGTGGTACGAACCGGTCTGCCACCCGAAGGCGCCGGCCTGTATGGCGGCCAGATCCGTATGAAAGTTGATCTGGCTTTTGGTGGAAACCGATACGCCTCCGTGGAACACGAAGTACACGTCTTTCAGGGTCTGAATGAATGGACCCGGATCAGGGACTACCTGGTTCGTAAAGGTGGAGACAATCTGCCCCGTGTTCTTGAATACGTAGTCATAAATGATAAAGTCCGAGTAATTCGGGTAGCTCCAGACGTAGGATCGGCGGGTAACGGTGATGCCGGTGTTGGTATGCCAGGTGGAAGAGGTCATTTCCTCCGGGAGGCGCGGGTCGAACCCTGACGAGTCTATATAATTCTTCCTGAGCACAACCGGGTCGCGCACCTCCGCAATGCCGTAGGTTACCTGCTGCGCCCCGGACATGAACACCTCGTATTCAGCGGGGACAGGGCGGTTGTCCTGATTGGGAATCGTCAGATCCCGCGCCACGATCCAGACCCCCGACCGGAAGTTGTGATAGTTGGCATTGGCGTAGGTATCAATCGCATTTTGCTCGCCTCCGATGGGATGGATGTAGCCGGAGAAACCGGGATACAGTCCCAACGGGCTGGATGTCACGTAATCCCATGCGCCGAGGCTCCCAACCACCCCATCATTGGTCACCGTTTCCCACAGATTTCCGCGCGTATGCGTTTGCTCCAGTCCCGCCTGTGCAAAGGCCCCTGTCGGAATAAGCAGGCACAATGCGCCTGAGAGCATCCCGATCAGAGATAAATGCATGATGTACGTTTTATAAAACATACCCTTTCTGATTGATTGGGCGGAGCCGCATTCCGGTTACAGTTCCACGGTCAGTCCAAAAAGCACGGTTCGAGGGAGATTGCGATACTTGGCTAGTTCCAGGATGGAAGATCCGTCCGCGAGCCGGGAAGGCAGATCCTTGAATCCACTGTCCACGAACTTTCGCTGATCCTCCCGGCTGGCTCCTTCAAACACCCCGAAGAAGATCCATTTGTCATTGAAGAGGTTCTGCACTTCCAGGTAAGGACTGATCCGCACCTTTCCTTTCATCAGCGAGAACTCCTTCTGCGCCCGCATATCGACTACCTGATCCACCGGTCGCACGTATTTCTCACTCTCGAAAAGGAAAATATCCTGCCTCAGTTCGGAATTGGGGAATGAAGCGCGGTAATCCAGCGACATGGAGAGGTTGCCGAGGAGACGGCCGAGCAAGCTGCTTCCCTCCGGGGTGGCATAGTACAAGCCGGCCTTCAGACGCGGATTGTTATGCCCGATGACATCGCCGGTGGTGCCGTAACGCGGTCCCGAAGGCAGGATAGCAACGGGCGCGCCGCTCTTGCCGGTGATGCCGATCCGGGTGCTGAAGTTGGCATAGCCCCAGATGGAACCCCAGCTAAAGACGGAAGGCACCTTGCGCAGGGAAATCTCTACGCCGCGCACGTCCCCGTAGTCTCCGTTGCCATTGGTGAAGTAGATGCCGCCGTCCGGCAGCGTTATGGCAATGTCACCCCGTATCGTGTTCCTGATATCCTTATAGTAGCCCGTAAGGTCGAGCACGAAAAAGTCCCAGAAATTGCGCTCCACGCCCACCTCGAAGGCAATCACTTTGGGAGGCCGCAGATTCCTGTTGCCGAGCATGAAAGGAACGTTTGACCCTTCGTAAAGCAACGTGGTAAGGCTGCCTCCCCCTCCATCCGCGAGTTCTCCGTAGTCGCCGAAAGAGGGTCGCTGAAAGAAGTGCCCGTACGAAAAATGCAACACCGTGTTTTCGTCTATCGGATGCGATACACCCAGACGAGGACTTAACTGGAAGTAGGTCGATGTCGGCTTTTTCTCGCCCTCTATCGGGTTAAGGATGTCGGTATAAACGGTGTCATTGGGGTTGTAGAAATCAAGGCGGAGGCCCGCATTGACGATCAGGCCGCGAAACTCGAATTTGCTCTGCGTGTAAACGGCGCCCTGATAGGGATCGTAGAGCCTGTCGTCAACGCGCCTCGTGAACTTGGCCTCGTTGAAGTGGTCGAGGCGGTAGGCATTGAGATTCAGCCCGGACTGTAAATGCCAGAATTTGTTTAGCTGCCGGCTGAACGTGCCGTTCAGATTCCACTCCGTGTTCCGGTCGTTGTAGCGGTAGAGGTATCCGGACGTGTGGTATCCGACGTACGCAGCAAAAGCTCCCTTGATGGGGTTGCCTTCCGCGTCCACGGCGCGCACATAATTACGCGAGGCATCGGAAGCATCGAAGCCGATGGGATCGCCCGGCAAGGTCCACAGCCGGCGGTCGGCCTGTACGCGCGTCAGTTCTAACTCGTAGTAGGTAGAGGCATTGAGGACGTGTGAGTACCGCAGCGTGCCGCCGAAGGTGGTCGATGTAGGCAACCCTGCCTGATCGTAGTAGGCATACCGGCCTTCTATGCCATAATTGGCCGCCCAGAAATAATCGTTGTAGAATCCCCAGCCCGTCTTGTCATTGCCGTAAAAACCGGACAGCATAAGCTTTTTACCACCGGGAAGCTGGTAAGACAGTTTCAGCGTCCCGTCCGTCAACTCTCCCCGGTCCCTGAAGGCATTGCCCAGCAGGGGAGGGCGCGACTGGTACTTGGCCGTGCCGAAAAAGCCCAGCTTTCTCAAAAACGGAACCGGCCCCCCCAGCCCGATCTCTACCTGATACGAAGGGGTGTTCGCGTAGTCGGTCAGGGGCTGGTGCGTATCCATGTAGTTCTGATAGGCTTCTTCCGGCGTCCAACTGCTCCGTGGATCGCTGCCTTTGATGCCCTCCGGGTCAACCCACTGGTCCGGATACTCGATCCACCATTCCAGATGCCGGGCATGGGTGTTCTCCCAGTACAGGTCCGAACTGGTATCGTAAAAAGACGCGCCCCAGTGTTTCACACCGGGCGGCTCGAACCGGGTATCCAGGTAAAACTCATAATTCGGCCCGCCCTCTTTCGTAATGACATTGATAACACCGGACTGCGCCTCGCCATATTCGGCGTTGAAAGATCCTGTGATGACTTCGAGTTCCTGTACGGAACTGAGGTTGATGCGGGTGTAGGGCGAGTGGTCGAGGGGATTCTGGGCGCGTGCGCCGTCCACGACAAAAGCCACTTCGTTGAGGGCCCCGCCGCGCACCATGATTTGCCCATTCTCGAAGTCGATGCTCGGCAGCGTCGTCAGCACGTTGGTGAAATCGGTGGTGGGGCGTGTGGTGACTTCCGTAGCGTCCAGACGCACTACCGAGGTTGTATTGTCTTTCTCTACAAGAGGGCGTGTGGCCGTTACGACAACCTCTCCCTGCAGCTCCAGGGTTTGCTCCTCCATCTCGAAGTCGATCTCTGTCGTACGGTCAGTGTTTACCGCAATGTCCTGCACCGTTACATCCCGAAAACCTACAAAAGTGGCCTTCAAACTATAGGTATCCGGCTGAAGGTTGGCGATGAAATAGTCTCCGTCGGCATCCGTGGTGGCGCCGAGCATCGTTCCCACAACGAGGACGTTGACGCCCGGAAGTGGAAGCCCTGTCGCCGCCTCTACCACCTTCCCGGCGATCTTGCCTCTACCCTGCGCCATGCCCTTTTGTGTGACCGGAAACCCCATGGCGGTCAGGCAGAAAAGCAGGAACAGTCCCCGCAAGAACTGCCTCCCATATCTTTTATCCAGGCGTCGCATAATGTCCTCTTCCTGTCTGATCAGAACCCTTGTCCGTTGCTAAAGGACACGATGCCCTTTACGAATCCTGCTTCCTTGTCCGAGGCCCGTGCGAATCCTTCGTTGATGTCCGCAAGCGCAAACCGGTGCGTTACGAGGGGTTTCATGTCGAGCTTGCCGGTCTCGATCAGATGCATTCCAATCCGAATCCCCTCCACGTAGATGCGCTGCGTCCGGGTGTGACCGTTGATGATCTGAAAGGCCATCCAATTCCAGTATCCCCAGTCGACGAGACGGCGTTCCCCCTGGTGGAAACCGAACACCTCCAGTTTCCCTTCCATCCGCACCAGTCTGGTCGTAAGGTCGAGCGTCTGCTGCGAACCCCCGGCTTCTACCCCGATATCCACCCCTTTCCCTTCGGTCAGGGATTGCACCTCCTGCTCTGCGTCGGCCTGGTCAGGATTGATCGTATCGGTGGCGCCCAGGTCACGGGCCAGCGCCAGCATGGAGTCTCTCCGGTCGATGGCGATAATTTGCCCTGCGCCCCGCACCTTGAACACCTGCAACATAATCAACCCCATAAAACCGCATCCGACGAGGCAGACGCTATCCCCGATCTGCGGGTCGGCCTTTCGCACGCCATTGACGGAACAGGCAATCGGCTCTCCGAGCGCATGGTCGACCGGTACGTTGGGTCCGAGCTTAACCGCCCATTCCGCAGGAACCACCGTATACTCGGCGTACCCCTTGCCTTCGGAGTACACGGAAACCAGGTCTCCCTCCCTGAAACCAACTACCCCTTTGCCCAGTCCTGCTACGGTTCCAGACACCTCATGCCCGATGAAACGGGGAAAGGTGAGTTTTTTCGCTTTTCCTTCCCACATGTCCAGTTCCGACGTGCAGATCCCGCAGACTTGCGTCCGGACCAGAATTTCGCCGAGGCCGGGGCTTGGAACGTCCCGTTCCTGCAAAACGAACTGACCAGGTTTTTCCAGGATGGCTGCTTGCATTTCTCTGATCACCCAAGCGCTTCAGAATGAGGCTCTGAAGAAACGATTTTCCTTTTTTGAGACGAAAGGCCGGAGCCGGCGGCGCCCTCACACGACCACCGGCTCCGATGCCTTCCATCCGCTTATTTCAGCAAGAGCATCTTCCGGGCAGACACCGTCTTGCCGTCTACCTCCAGACGATACAGGTAAACGCCGCTCGGAACGTTGCCGGCTGTCCACGTTGCGCTGTACGCGCCGCTCGGCATGGCCCCGTCCACCAGCGTTTCGACCCACTGGCCGAGCGTGTTGTAGACCGTCAGGCGAACGTGACCCGAACGCTCCAGCCGGTAGTCGATGCTGGTGGCCGGATTGAACGGATTGGGATAGTTCTGGCTCAAGCCGAACAGCGAAGGCAGTTCATTGCTTTCCGTGCCTGTAGCTGCGCCGAGGTTGAGCGTCGCAAAACTTCCGGCATTGTGCATCACGTCGCCGCCGGGATATTGCACCGATTGCCAGGAAAAGAAGGCGTAGGTCCCTTCACCGCCTCGGTCGTCGATTCCCTCCTCCTTGCCGGAGGCGCCTCCGATGTTGAACCCGATCTGTGCGCCTTCCGCAATCTGGCTGGCATAAATGGCGATCTCGACGCCCCACGTGAGGGTAGTCTCGTCTGTAAAAACAGTCCCCTTTACCCATCCTGAATCGGCGGGAACGATATCCGGGCTGAAGTTGAGCGAGATGCCGGGAATCGTATCATTCCCTGCCCAGATCTTGTAGGTGACCGGCCCCATGTCCGGCGCGTTGTCGGGCCAGCCGCCAAAGCCGTCATCGCGGAGCGTATCGGTTACTCCCGGTTCGTAGACCGGGTCGATCCCGATCAGGATCTGATCGCCGCTGCCTCCATCGAAATACAGATCATAGTCTTCGATCATCATGTACACGTACAGCGTGTCGGTGGTGAAAAGCAGACGCGCTTCCGTGGAAACATCGGCATCCGGATGTCCGGACCACGCGCCATCCCAGTTGGCCGCCGGATTGATGACCGGAGCCGACTCCCATGCCGCCTCGTCCATGACGCCGTCCAGCATGATCGTTCCAGGGGCTACGTAGGGAACGTCAAGTGTTTCCCCTGTGCCATACTGCTGTGCGAAGGTCTGGTTTACAGGCGATGCCGCCATGACGAGCGCCACAGCGACGCCCATGATTCTGGTAGAAATTTTCATTTCAGATCCCTCAAGGTTGGTGTTTGGTATGGGTTGGTTATCGGGTGAATGTCTGAACATCTGTGTAATCAGCGCGGCTCACGAATCCGGCATCGGGCTATCCCTTGAGTCCGGATAGCGTGATGCCTTTGATGAAATACTTCTGGGCAAAG
The DNA here is from genome assembly GCA_965365465.1 of uncultured Rhodothermaceae bacterium. Lineage (GTDB taxonomy): Bacteria > Bacteroidota > Rhodothermia > Rhodothermales > DASSAV01 > CBDUBU01. The sequence continues at coordinate 3,585 of CBDUBU010000004.1, read as the reverse complement.
ATGAACACCACGAGAATGGGCAGCGTTGCCATGACGGAACCGGCCATCAGGTTGCCCCACTCCAGACCGTATCGGTCCCGAAAGATCGCCAGACCCAACTGGACGGTGTACATATCCTGGGAATTCAGCACGATCAGGGGCCAGATGAAATCATTGAACACCGCCATGAACGTAAACACGGCCAGGGTCGCCAGCGCGGGCCGGGAGAGCGGAAGGATAATGTGCCACAGCACCCCGATTCGGCTGCAACCGTCGATGTTGGCGGCCTCCTCCAACTCCCTGGGAATGGTCATGAAAAACTGCCGGAGCAGAAACGTCCCGAACGCGGAGGCCAGACCCGGCACGATGAGCGCGGCATACGAATCGATCCAGCCCAGCCAGTGCAAGATCATAAAGCCCGGAATCATGGTAACCTGGGGCGGCACCATCATGGTAGCCAGAAACAGGTAGAACAGCGCGTCGCGGCCCCAGAACTTCAACCGCGCAAAGGCATAGGCCGCCAGCGAGCAGGTAACGAGCTGACCCAGCGTAACGGCTACGGCTACGAACAGGCTGTTCACATAATAACGCCCGAACGGCGCAGCGCTGAAGGCCACCTTGTAATTCTCAAAGGTGAAGGTTTCCGGCCACCACGTGGGAGGAAACACGAAAATCTCCGCCAGCGGCTTGAAGGACGTAAGCACCATCCAGACGAACGGCACGAGCGTCAGAAAAGCGGCTGCGTACACGATTACGTGCAACAGCGCCAGCCCGAACTGTCTGGTAGTCTTACGTTTCATACGGCGTTGCTCAGTTGCCTCCGAAAAAACCGGATCTGGGCAAGGGTTAGCACGATCAACACGGCAAAAAGCACATACGCAATGGCTGAGGCGTACCCCATGTTGAAGAACTGGAAAGCCTGTTCGTATAGCAGGAACACCAGCACCTTAGTCTCTCCAAGCGGCCCGCCCTGCGTCAGAACATACACCAGGTCAAACACCTGAAAAGACCCGATCAGTGACAGGATCAGGACGAAGAAGGTGGTCGGGGCCAGCAGCGGAACGGTCACGCTCCGAAACTTTACCCAGGCGCCGGCCCCGTCGATCTCGGAAGCCTCGTAGTAGGCTTCGGGAATGGCCCCCAGCCCGGCATCGAAAAGCACCATGTTCACCCCGAAGGTCTTCCAGATGCCCACAATAATCAGGGCCGACATGGCGGCGGTCGGGTCGCTCATCCAGTTGACGGCGGGAATCCCCACTGTCTGGAGCACATGGTTCAAAACGCCCAGATTCGGGTCAAAAATCCAGCGCCAGATGACTGCCGCCGCCACCGAGGAGATGATGACCGGCGTGAAAAAAGCTGCCCGCAAGAACTTCTTGCCAACGAGCTTTTTGTTGAGCGCTATCGCTACGGCCAGCGCGAGCGCCATGTTCACAGGCACCGTCGCGACTGTATAAATGATTGTGTTCTTGAAAACCTTCCAGAACTCCGCGCTCTCAAACATGCGCCGGTAATTGTCCAGCCCGACGAATGCCTGCTCTGCCGTGAACATATTCCACTCGTGGAAACTCAGGTAGAACGAAAAGACGATGGGAAAGACGATGAAAACACTGACCAGCAAGAGCGTCGGGGAGAGGAAAAGCAGCGCCGTCAGCCCATCACGGCCGGCGCGTGCAGAACGGGAGGGGTCCGTCCGCACAGGCGGCGTCTCCGAAGCACGGCGAAGCACCGCGCCGGGCGTCTGAACCGGATATGTCGTCGTTTCAGCCATCAGCGCCGGGCGACTGGTTGCAGCAGCGGCTGTGATGCCTCGGCGGCCCGCTTCAATACCGTGGCCGGGTCCTGTCCTCCTACGGTGGCCTGCTCGATGGCAACTGCCAGATTACGCTCGATCTCCAGGGCGTTGTAATCTACCTGGCGCTGCGCCTGGGCAAAGGCCATCTGCTCAACGAAGGCGCGGTGCGCAGGGTTCTTTTCCAGGAAATCCTGAAATTCCTCCACCTCCAGCACCGACTTGCGCACCGGCAGGTAGCCGGACTCCATGGCCCAGAATGCCTGTACCTCCGGCTGCACCATCCATTTCAGAAACGTCCACGCTTCTTCCGGATGTTTGCTCTGTTTGAAGATCGCCAAGTATTCTCCCGCCACCACCGTCGCTTTCTTCGCTGGTCCGGCGGGCAGCATCGCCACGCCCCAGTCGATGCCCTGAAGCAGTTCCGGATATCGGGGCAGGTTCCAGGGTCCGTCCAGCACCATTGAAGCCTGCTTCGATGCAAAGGCATTGATCGCCTGATCGTTCGTGAAACTCTGCTGGTTCTGCGACTGATAGATCGACTTCCACAGTTCCAGCGCCCGCACCGCCGGCTCCTCGCCATACAGAACGCGCGTCTGGCTTTCATTGACCAGATCCCCGCCTGCCTGCCAGATAAAGGGGATGAACTGCCATACCATGTACGGCCCCTGCGGGCCTGTAGCAGGCACGGCGGGCACCATGAAGCCGATCCTTTCGTACCGTCCGTCTCCGTTCTCGTCCTGCTTCAGCCTCCCGGCATAGGAGGCCAGTTCCTCCCAAGTCTGCGGAGGCCGTTCGGGGTCCAGGCCGGCTGCACGAAAATGATCCTTGTTATACAGCAGTCCGAGGTTGGTGGCTTCCATCGGCATACTGAAAAGGGTCTTTTTCCACGAAGCGTACTGGACGAGCGCCGGGTAAATGTCATCGAGTTCGGCCTGGGTAAGCCCGTCTGGACCCTTCGCAAAATCCTCTATTTTATAGATTGCATCCGCCTGGACCAGCTCGGCCATGTAGTTCGCGCGAACCCATGAAATGTCAGGCGCCGAGTTGCTCTGAACGGCGGTGATCAGTTTCTGCACGAGGGCATCGCCTGTCGGAACATACTGCGCGTTGATTTTGATCTCCGGATGCTCTTCTTCAAACCGGGCGATCAGGGCGTTGAAGGCAGGTATCGTAGAAGAGACGAAGCTGTGCCAGAAGGTGATGGTCACCCGTCCGTCGCCGCCGGCATCGCTTCCCTGCTCGCCGCAGCCCGGCAGCGCCAGGAGGCTCGCGCCGAAAACGAGCAGCATGAGCTTCTGCAAAAGATCTTTCTGAAACCGGTTATTCATCAAGCTCCTGTTTATTCAAAGTTACCGGCAAACAACTGCAAGAAAGCATAACCTGTGGCGCGGGGGCTGAATTCGCCGGGCGTCCAGGCGTCCGTCACCATCCAGAGGGTGTGCGTCCCCTGCTGAAATCCTGTCCATTCCTGCGCAACCTGCGTTCCCGGCGGTGGCGTTCCGATCACAACAGGTGGATATATGGCATCAGGTTCGCCCTCCGGCTGTGCAACATGCCAGATCAGATCAGTGAATCGGCCTGATGAGGCTGCTGAAATGGCAATGCGACGAAACGGCACGTCGCTCGGCGTCCAGTCGATGATATACCGGTTGCCCAGAAGCCGCTCGTCCCGTATCACACGGATGGCAACTCCCAGATTGGGATCACCGCCGCTGCGGCCGCTCAACAGGAGCGCGGTTGTAAAGGTAGAGTCTGCAAATGACAGGGAAGACAGTCCGCCAGGATTCAACTGTGCATCCAAAGCGCTTTTT
>CBDUBU010000003.1:0-47276 GCA_965365465.1 uncultured Rhodothermaceae bacterium | reverse complement strand
GGCGTATGCCCGTATCCTAGCAGCCGGTCATTTACACACTTTACTTGACATACTCGTCGCCGGTAGTAGCATTTGTATTCTCTGCGCCCAATGCTGTTCTTGACCCTGCTGCGCCATCAGTGGCGTAGCGTTCAGCGCTCATTCAGGCCCAGGTATCGCTGGCTCTCCATAATGGGCCTGGCAGCGCTCCTGCTATATACAACTGCGGTTACGGCCAGTCTTGGCTTTATCGTAAGCCACGCGCTGGATTCTGTCTTCCCTGATCAGCCCGTTATCAGCGTTCTTAGCCGCTACGCCCTCGTTGGGTTGCTGGGCTTGTTTCCCCTCCGCTTCTTTCTGCAACGCACTCCCCATGTCAGTATTCGCCCCTATCTCCATCTTCCTGTCTCACAGACGAAACTGATCTGGTATTTTCAGTTTTCTTCCCTCGCTTCACTCCACAATCTGCTTCCCATCCTCTTTTTGCTTCCCTTTTGGATTCGGGAGACTTTGCTGGAGTCGCAAAAGACAGCGCCCGGAGTTCTGTGGATGACAGGCTTTTGTCTGCTTATGCTTGTGTCACATTACGGCGTGCTTATACTCAGAAGCCTACTCGATCGCAGCTTGCTCGATTTCTTCATCGGCATCAGTGTACTGGGCATCATTTCAGCAGCAGATCTGATCCTGGGGCAGCAATTCTTGCTACAGGCATCTTCTTATGTTTTCCAACACATAGCTCAAGGCAATCTCGTCGTATGGTTACTGCTTGTCTTCGTAACCTTCCTGGTTATTTACTGGTCAGGTCTGCTGTTCCGAAAGCGTTTGCAGGAAGAAAGCGCCTGCGGCGACGCGCAGCCGCTCTGGCAAATAACCTTTGACACAAAGCAGGGAGAGATCATAAATCTGATGCTCCTCGAGGTGAAGATGATGTTTCGCAACAAAAGACCTCGCACCTATTTTTTGATTTCCGTAGTCCTGGGCACAGTCTATGTTGGCATGATTCTCGCCAACTTCAAGGGATCTCCGGTCGGGCTGGTAGGCGCTGTCCTCGGAGTCTTTGCCTCCGGCATGTTTGCAGCTAACTACGGACAGCTTATGTTTTCATGGGAAAGCTGCTACTTCGATGGCTTTCTTTCCCGCGCCCACTCATTCCAGGGCATCGTTCTGGCAAAAACGTACCTGCTTCAACTATCTTGCGCTCTGCTGTTTGTCGTCAGCCTTCCTGTGTTCCTCCTCATGAGGCCCGACCTGACAGCCTTGCATATCAGCTTTCTGTTCTATAACGCCGGCATCACGGTGGGCATTATGATGGTTCTGGCTATACACAATCGTAAGCGGCTAAACCTGATCAGAAACGGGTTTATGAACTACGAAGGATTTACCCTGGCGCACTGGTTCTGGTTTATCCTCGCCATCATCCCTGCAGCGGTGGTTTTTCATCTGCTTTCAGATAATCCTGAGATAGCGATGGGTATCATTGCTGCATCTGGTGTGGCAGGTATTTTCCTGACCAGACCGCTTAGCCTGGTCCTGGCGAGGCATCTTGCACGCCGCCGTTACGTCATGGCTGATGGATTCAGATACTATGAGCGTTGAAATCCGCAATCTGATCAAACGATTTGGAAGTCGCTTTGAACTCAGCATCCCTTCGCTTAGCATTGCCTCCGGAGAAACCTTTGGCCTAGTTGGAAATAATGGCGCTGGTAAAACGACGTTCCTGCGACTCCTTCTCAACCTTCTTAGAGCCGATACCGGATCCGTATTGATCGGGCAGAAGAACGTAGCTGTCTACGATGAATGGAAGCAATCCACAGGCTCTTACCTGGACGAGTCTTTCCTGCTGGACTTCCTGACAGCCGATGAATACATAGATTTTGTCGGCAGCGTGTATGGACTTCAGCGTGCAGCGATTGCCGAAGCGCTGGATCCCTTCCGTCCCTTCTTCACGGATCGCGTCCTCGGAGAGCATACGAAACTCCTGCGCGACCTGTCCAGGGGAAATGCAAAAAAGGTTGGCATCGTAGCAGCCATGCTGATTAAGCCCCGGCTGCTCATACTGGATGAACCATTTGCCAATCTTGACCCAGGATCGCAGATTCAGCTCAAAATCATGCTCGCACAACTTAGCATGACAGCCGGCGCCACGCTAATCATTTCCAGCCATGACCTGCGGCATATTACCGATGTGTGCCAGCGTATAGCTATCCTTGACGCCGGTTCCGTCGTTCAGGACATTCAAACCTCTGAGACTACCCTTCACGAACTTGAGTTGTTCTTCGCCGCGCGTATGGGATGACACTTTGCCACCTATAAAACGCTGAACACAGAAGCCGTTACGCCGCAAGAGAACTGACTTTTCTCAGTGCTTTTTGCTGCGCCTTCAGCGTACGATCCAGTTCCTTCTCTCCGTGGCAGACCGAGAAAAAGAATGCCTCGAACTGCGAGGGCGCCAGGTAGATGCCTTCGTTCAGCATAGCATGAAAGTACACGGCGTAACGGTTGGTATCGCACATCATGGCTGTAGCGTAATCAACTACGTTCCGGTCACTAAAGAAGATGCAGCCCATTGATCCTATCCGTGTCGCATAATACGGAATGCCCGCTGCGCTGAAGTTTTCTCTAGTCCCTTCATCCAGGGCTGCCCCAAACGCCGAGAGATGCTCATACAAACGCTCGTCTTCGGCTATTTTGCGGAGAACCGTATATCCTGCGTGCATAGCAAGAGGATTTCCAGAAAGAGTGCCCGCCTGATAGACAGGACCGGAAGGGGAGACAAAATCCATGATTTCTCTCTTCCCTCCATAAGCTCCCACCGGCAGCCCGGCTCCTATAACCTTTCCCAGGGTCGTGATGTCCGGCGTCACGCCGAAGTATTCTTGCGCTCCTCCACGTGCAACCCTGAACCCAGTCATCACCTCGTCAAAAATCAGGATAATTCCTTCCGCATCGCAAAGAGACCTGAGACCTTCCAGAAAACCAGGCTCCGGCAGAATGCAGCCCATGTTGCCGGCAACAGGCTCAACGATGATACAAGCAATGCTGCCCTTGTTTGCATTCACAAGGGCGCGCACGTTTGCCAGATCATTGTATCTCGCAATCAGTGTATCCTGAGCATTTCCTGCTGTTACACCGGGCGAGTTTGGAACGCCAAAAGTCATGGCGCCGCTGCCGGCTGCAATCAGAAAAAAGTCCCCGTGACCGTGATAGTTTCCCTCAAACTTGATGATCTTCTCACGGCCGGTAACACCTCGGGCAAGGCGCACTGCGCTCATCGTGGCCTCGGTGCCCGAATTCACCATGCGCACTTTCTCAACAGAGGGCACGAGTTCGCAAATCAGTTCGGCTACACGAACCTCTATAGCCGTTGGAGCGCCAAACGAGGTGGAACGCGCAGACGCCTGCTCCACAGCGCGAACGACATCAGGATCTGCGTGCCCAAATAGCATTGGCCCCCAGGATCCTACATAATCGATATACCTGTTCCCGTCGACATCTTCCAGGTAGGCGCCTTCGGCCCGTTCAATGAATAACGGAGTCCCTCCTACACTTTTGAAGGCACGAACCGGAGAGTTTACCCCGCCGGGAATAAACTGTTGTGCTTCTTCAAACAGTGTCTTGCTTTTCTCTGTTTTTATCACGCAGTTCAGACAGGTAGTGTATTCAATTAAAGATGCCAGGGGTCCCGCATAGGGCGCGAGATCATTCCGTTGGCTTCCTCATCGTCAATAAACCGTTCCTTTTCAGGATCCCACTTCACATCGCGTCCCAATCGCATAGCGATGTTGCCAAGATGCGCGATGGTGATCGAACGATGAGCCGTTTCAATCGGAGCTACCGGCTCCTTTCTGTCAATGACGCAATCTATGAAGTTTCGATAGTGATTCTTGCTCTCATAAAGATGGATCTCGTCCGCACTGATTTCCGCAGTCATAATCTCTTTTGAAGAAGCATCGTGGTTCCCGCGTGTAGCCCATACCCATCCTTCGGCCCCTTCAAACGTCACGCCGCCCCGCTCCCGATTTGAGATTATCAGCTTAACTCCATTTTCATAGATTGCTTCGAAGTAAAAAGACGTAGCCGTATTCCAGGGGCTATCCGTAGAGAACACACCCTCGGCGTTCCTGATCTCTACAGGCCCCGTGTCTTCCGTGCCCATTCCCCACTGGGCAATATCCGGATGATGCCCTCCCCAGTCAGTAACCTGTCCCCCGGAGTAGTCCAGAATCCAGCGGAAGTTGATATGGCATCGCGCCGGGCAGTAATAGGCATCAGGTGCCGGTCCAAGCCACATCTCATAGTTGAACCCTTCCGGCACAGGCTCCGGCGCCTTCCTGTCCCCGGTGTTTCCAAAGTCCGGAGTTCCGCCGGGCAGTCCGCACCGAACCGTATGCAGCTTCCCGATTCTGCCGTTTCTGACAAGTTCACATACACGCCGGAAATTATAATCACTTCGTTGTTGACTGCCCGTCTGGAAAACACGTCCATGTTTCCGAACGGCATCACTCATTATCCGCCCTTCCGCTATGGTCAATGCCAGGGGTTTTTCTCCATAAATATCTTTGCCTGCCTTTGCCGCCTCTACTACAGGGATCGCGTGCCAGTGATCGGGAAGCGCTATGAGAACGGTGTCTATGTCGTCGCGTGCAATGAGATCCCGAAAGTCTTCGAACGCAGCGCATCCCTCGTATGTGCCTGCTGCTTTTTGCCGCGCATAATGCCATTCAACGATTTTTCTTGCAGGTTCGCGCCCTGCGTAACGCCCGTCCCAGTACCCCGCACTGCCTTCGTTCACGTCGCATACGGCAACCACCTGAACACGTTCGTCATCCAGGAATCCAAAAAGATCATTGGTCCCCTGGTTGCCTGTCCCGATGACCCCCATCGTAATCCGGTCGCTCGGTGCTGGGCGGCCTGCTCTTCCCAGAGCAGATGCCGGAATAATCGCGGGGAATGAAGCTGCGGCTGCAGTAGTAACCGCAGACTTCAGAAAACACCTTCGGTTCATCATCCTGTTCTCCGGGTCAAATGAAATATACGGCGCTCAGACGGGACACTCTCCCCGTATGGATCTGGCGTCATTCTCTTCCAGGGAGGAAGCCCACCGGCGAGGTTCTGTAATAAATCCGCACTGGTGACAACGTATACACCGCTCTGCGGGGCGATATTTTGTCGCCTCCCTGACAGGCGCTCCCGTGCTTGTAGAATCCCCATCTCCTGACTGCGCTGCCTCACTAACCGAACCCGGCAACAGAAGCTGTGATACTGTTGCTTCGGCGAGCGCCTCTATGAACAAAGGATGGCAGTTTAGCCCGGAAGTAACTTCAAAATGGCGGATCCCCATTTCTTCAGCCTCCTGCCGCACCTCAACATCCAGTTCATACGCTGTCTCGATATGATCGGTCACGAAAGCAATGGGGACCAGTAAAACTGCTGTCAGACCATCCTCAGCCAGTTCTTTCAACTTGTCGGGAGTGCTCGGAGTGAGCCACTCGGCCGGACCTACCTTGCTTTGAAAAGCGACATGAAAAGGCCGATCATTCCTGCGCAGCGCCATGACCCGATCTACGGTCCCGTGTATAAGGCAGCAGTACGGATCCTTTCGCTCCTTCATCTCTCTTAAGGGGGTGCCGTGCGCGCTAAACACTAGCTGCACATGACTACGAAGGTTGCGAGGGAAGCGCTGCAATGCCTCATCGATGCGCTCGCTCACAGCCCTTATATATTTGGGATGTGCTGCATACTCATAAACGTAAGCTGTCGGACGGACAGCTATCTCACCTGCCTGCTCTAGCATCCACCAGTATAGCAACGATGATCCCGTGGTGGTTTTTGAGTATTGCGGATAGAGCGGCAACAATACAACTTTGTCTATGCCATCCTCAAGCATCCTTTTCGCTGCGTCCTCGCTAAAGGGATGCCAGTACCGCATGGCAATGTAAGTCCGAAACGTAACCCCCATCGCCTCTCCATACCGATCGTTGAGAGCAACCTCGATAGCAGAAGCCTGCTCGCGGGTAAGCCGGTTAATAGGGGATCCGCCCCCTATTACCTCGTAATCTTTGCCTACTGATTTTGAACGAGTTCGCGCAATAAGCCGCGACAGCCAATGCCGCAGCAAGCCCTTGACCGGAATATCAATTATGGCCGGATCCATAAATAAATTATAGAGAAACGGAGCAACGTCCTCTACACGATCCGGTCCTCCAAGGTTAAGCAAGACTACCCCGACCCGCTCACCGCGTCTGATGGGCAGCAGCTCCGACGAATAATACCGCCCATTGACGAGCCTATCATCATACTGATAACGTCGCAAAAATTCGCGAGGGGTCATAGTCTAACCAATCAAGAGGTTATGTAAGAAGAATGAGCGGTGGGACTAACCCTGAACGCTGCAGCACCCGGCGGCGCAAAGCATTGTCAAAACAACTTGTTTTGTTTGAAATCACTACCATGGCCCTTCATAGCCGGGGTCAGATTACAAACCTTTAATGCTTATGGAACGGCTTTTTCTTCACCAAAACATGAATGACGTGCGGTTTTTTGATGAAGCTTCACGATGCCGCCCTGCTTTTCCCCCCACGCACCAGTGAAACGGGTGAGCAATGTCATGCTTGACTACTGCACTTTCACCCGCAGACGATAGCATTCTACCCCGCCTGTGCCGGCCGTATTAACATTCTTCCATTCAAGCTTTAAGCGAAGGAATCTGCGCTTCAGACAGTTCCAGCCAGTCGTGCGGAGCAAAATACCATAGCGCCTGCGATTCCGGCGAACCTGGTTCAGGCTGCCAATCGTAACGCCATTGCGCCCTCGGCGGGAGGCTCATCAAGATGCTCTCGGTGCGCCCGTTCGTTTCAACACCAAATCGGGTGCCCTTATCATACAGCAGATTGAATTCTGCGTACCGTCCTCGCCGGATCTCCTGATAGAGACACTCCGTCTCTCCATACGGCATATCCTTGCGCCGCTGCACGATAGGCACGTATGAATTCAGAAAGGAGCGTCCGGCATCACGACTGAAAAAGAATCCTCTCTCTATGTCGCCTCGTAAATAGTCGAAGAAAATCCCACCTGCGCCCCGCGTTTCTCCACGATGAGGAAGATAAAAATAGGCATCGCATTGCTCCTTGAAACGCGAATAGTCTGCTTCCTCATGCCGGTCGCACACCTCTTTCCATACGCGGTGAAAGTGCTGCACGTCAGACAGGAAGGGATAATACGGCGTTAGATCTGCGCCCCCTCCGAACCACTGATCCTCCGGCTGATACAGATCCGCTCCAAGCGCAAAATATCTGAAATTTGCGTGTACGGCAGGAACGTACGGTGACTGAGGATGCACAACGATGGAAATGCCCGTTGCGAAAAACTGCTTGCACCTCGCTCCCAATGCCTCTGCCATACGATCAGGCAGTTCTCCATAAACCGCGGACGTATTGACGCCTGCCTTTTCAAATACGTTTCCGCTTTCGAGAATCCGGCTCAGTCCACCGCCGCCCCCTGGTCTCTGCCATGCATCGCTCCGAAAATGAGCTTCGCCATCTACACACTCCAGCGCATGACAAATCCGTATCTGTAATGCCTCAACAAATCGCTGCATACGATGCGCAACGGAAATATCGCTGCGCTGCCCCTGACGCAGCCTCTCTAGTCGGTCAAGATCATCCGGCATAGCTTATTACTGTCCTCAGCTAACTACGTATTCGATGCTTTTTGACACAGCCGGTTAATCGTGCTGGCAAAGCGTGATCCCCATGTCGCAGGCGGCATTGCCGTCCATTCCATGAGATCTCCCCGCGTCGGATGCAAAACCTGCAAGGAGTAGCAATGCAGTGCAAGGTTTCTTCCATCAAAAGGAACCTTTGTTCCATAACGAAAATCTCCTATGATAGGCATTCCCCGATGCGCAAGCTGAACGCGAATCTGGTGAGACCGCCCGGTTTCGAGTTGCACCTCTAGCAAACTCATCCCGTGCCGTGAGTCCAGAACCCGAAACGTGAGTATCGCCTCCTGCGCTCCCGGATACTGCCTATCCACCACTCGCACCTGCCGTTTCTCCTTTACCAGATAGTCTATACACGTTCCTTCTCCGGAACACAGTCCCTCTACAAGAGCAAGATACCGCTTGGTCGGCGTGCGCTTCCTGAATTGCTCCGAAAGCCGAGAAGCTGCCTTTGAGGTGCGAGCAAACACAAGAACGCCGGATACAGGCCGGTCCAGCCGATGCACAAGCCCCAGGAATACATTCCCCGGCTTATCAAACTTTTCCTTCAAGAACAATCTGGCAAGAGTCAACAAGTCCTGATCGCCCGTTTGATCGGCCTGAACGGGCACTCCTGCCTGCTTGTTAATCACAAGTAGATGATTGTCGAGATAAAGGACTTCCGGCTCCATAGCTACGCCAACGCTTCCCGATCCGCTTTTCGCAGGCTGCCTGCAACAAGGGCATACGAATGGTCTATCATTTCGCGCACTTCGGCATCCGGAATGGCGCCCCTTAAGAAAACTGTATTCCAGTGCTTTTTATTCATGTGGTAACCAGGCTCTATATCTTCATACGTTTCCCGCAGTTCGACCGCGCGTTCCGGATCGCATTTCAGATTGACACTCAGAGGGATCCGAGCAAGGTTCACCAGGGCAAATATTTTACCCATCACCTTGAAAACAAGTGTGTCCTCTCCAAATGGAAACCCTTCTGTGCTGCCTTTCTTCGCCAGACAGTAGTCGCGCAGTTGCTCAATATTCATTCTTGCATCCGAGCTTTATACGCGTGTAAGTTTGCGGTACTTGATACGGTGAGGCTGATCATCTAACCCGAGTACGTTCCGGCGGTATTCCGCATATTGCTCATAGTTGCCGTCAAACCAGACAACCTGACTATCTCCTTCGAAGGCCAGAATGTGCGTAGCAATCCTGTCAAGAAACCAGCGATCATGCGAGATGACCACAGCGCACCCGGCAAATGAAAGAAGCGCCTCTTCCAGGGCGCGCAGCGTGTTAACATCCAGGTCGTTCGTAGGCTCATCGAGCAAAAGCACGTTTGCGCCTTCCTTGAGCATTTTTGCCAGATGAACCCGGTTGCGCTCTCCTCCTGAAAGCTCGCCTACGCGCTTCTGCTGATCGCTGCCCCCGAAATTGAACTTCCCGACATAGGCGCGAGAGTTTATCTGCCTGCTTCCAAGCATAACATATTCGGATTCGCCAGAGATTTCTTCCCATATGGTCTTGCCGGAATCTAGAGGGCGATTCTGGTCGATGTACCCGAGTACAACGGTGTCGCCTATCCGGATAGCGCCCGCATCCGGTGTTTCGCGGCCGGTTATGAGCTTGAAGAGCGTAGTCTTACCGGCTCCGTTAGGTCCGATCACTCCAATGATGCCCCCCGGAGGAAGTGAAAAGTTGAGATCCTCGAAAAGCAGCCTATCTCCATAGCTTTTCCGCACGTTTTCTGCTCCCACCACTACACTCCCCAACCGTGGCCCGGGAGGAATGTAAATCTCCATTTCTTCATCTCGCTTTTCAGGCGTATCCGCCAGCATTTGCTCGTACTGAGCAATACGGGCTTTGCTTTTCGCGTGGCGCCCTTTCGGGCTGGTTCTGATCCAGTCCAGCTCCCGCGCAAGCGACTGCTGCCGTTTGGATGCCTGTTTTTCCTCGATTTCAAGCCTGCGCTGCTTTTGCTCAAGCCAGGACGTGTAATTACCCTTGAACGGGATGCCTGCGCCGCGATCCAACTCCAGGATCCACCCCGCTACATTATCGAGGAAATACCGGTCATGCGTAACTGCGATGACCGTTCCGGGATACTGCTGCAAGTGCTGTTCGAGCCATGCTACGGAGTCTGCATCCAGATGATTGGTCGGCTCGTCAAGCAACAACACATCCGGCTTCTGAAGCAGGAGCCGACACAACGCAACACGCCTGCGTTCTCCACCGGACAAAACTTCGATCTGTGCTTCTCCGGGCGGACAGCGGAGGGCATCCATCGCCATCTCGATTCTGCTGTCGATATCCCATGCATCGAGATGATCGATCTTTTCCTGAAGTTTCGCCTGCTTCTCCGTGAGCAGTTCGTAATCGGCATCCGGGTCTGCGAAGGCGCTGCTTACTTCATCATATTCACGCAGGAGCGCAACCGCCTCCTGAGCGCCCTCTTCTACGATCTCCCGAACCTTGCTTTTCGTGTCGAGCAAGGGTTCCTGAGGCAGATACCCGAACGTAATTCCTTTCTGAACCTCGATATGGCCGAGATAATCCCGGTCAAGGCCCGCAATAATCCGCAGCAGCGTGCTCTTTCCTGCTCCGTTAAGACCAAGAACCCCGATCTTGGCTCCATAAAAAAAGGAAAGGTTGATATCTCTGAGAACTTGTTTGTTCGGCTTGTGAATCTTGCCGACCCCAAGCATGGAGAATATGATTTTCTGATCGCTCAATTTTAGTCCTGTACAAGTTGAAAGTTGATTGCCGGCGCCTCTTGCCTGACTGAGGGTCTGCTATGTATACATCTGGCCTGCGAGATGAAGCGATACATCATTCGCGTAATTTTGCCGAGAGTTCCTGCACCGCTTCTATAAATACGAGAGCGCGCTCCGGATCATGGTCTGGATTCATACCATGGCCCAGGTTCGCAATATGTGCATGAGGACCAAATCCCTCCAGCATCGACCGTGTTTCGGCTCTGATAACATCCGGCTTTGCGTAAAGAACCGAAGGGTCCATATTTCCTTGCAAGGCTGCGCCTCCATTAACCATTGTTCTTGCTGCACCGGGATCAATAGTCCAATCTAACCCCACGACATCAAAGCCGGCTTCAACCAGAGCCGGCAAGGCATAATGAGCGCCTTTTGCAAACACAATGCGAGGGACATCCGGGCAAACTTCCCCTACGCGGGCGGCAATCTGGCGCAGGTACGGCAGCGCAAATGCCTCGAAGGTCGCAGGGCTTAGAAAGCCGGCCCAGCTATCGAAAACCTGAACAGCTTGTGCTCCGGCATGGATCTGCGCTACCAGGAAGTCGACGAGCACCTCCGTGATCTGCTGCAGCAGGCGGCGGCTTTCATCCGGGTAGCAAAACAGCCATGCCCTGGACCTGGAGAAAGTCTTACTCCCGCCACCCTCAATCATATAAGCCATCAAGGTCCATGGCGCTCCGCAGAAACCAATCAGCGGTATGCGTCCCTGAAGTTCCTTATACACCCGCTTGATAGCTTCCATTACGTAGTCGAGTGCTTCCGGGACATTCGGCTGCAGGAGCCGCCCCAGATCGTCCGGTCCACGAAGCGGCTCCGGAAAGTGAGGTCCCTTGCCTTTTACCATCCGCACCTCCAACCCCATCGCTTGTGGAACGACAAGAATGTCCGAGAAGATGATCGCGGCATCCAGGGGAAATCTGTCGACAGGTTGAAGCGTTACCTCAGCCGCAAGTTCAGGGGTTCGGCACAGGGTAAAAAACTCCTCCTCCGAGCGGAGCGCCCTGTATTCCGGCAGATAGCGTCCGGCCTGTCGCATAATCCAGACCGGCGTTCGTTCAGTATATTGTCTCCGCGCAGCACGCAGAAGCAAGTCGTTTTTTAAGGGGGCGTAATCAGACATCACGGAAAATCAAGTTGAAAAACAATCAGGAGACCTATAATAGAGCGCCTGCTCAGGAAAAGAACTACCCTTTTCCTGAGAACGAGCTTCTTACCTTCTTACGTAAAAGCTTGTTGTCGGGGAACAGCATAAAAAAAGCGGGATCACCAAAATACTTGATGATCCCGCCGAAAACCTCAAAAACTATAGCGAAAATCTTTATCAGCCTTTTGCCTTACAGGGAAGGACTCCCTGGCTTTCCGGATTTCAATAAAGATGCTGCTCCAGAAAGTTGACCGTCTTACTCCAGGCATCCGTCGCGGCATCCGGCACGTAGTTCTGCCCGGAGGGATTGGCAAACGCGTGTCCGGCATCCTCATAGACGAAAACCTGCACTTCCTTGCCCAGTTCATTTAAAGTTGTCTCAAAGTTGCGGACATCTTCGAGAGGTATGCTTTCATCCTTTCCTCCGAAAAAGCTGAGCACAGGCATATCCAATTGGCTGAGCTGGTCGCGGGAAGCATCCCCGACCCGACCATAGTATATCACCATCGCATCCAGTTCGTCTGGCAGCGTAAGTCCGGCATTTAACGCCATCGCCCCACCGAAACACCAGCCGATAACCCCGACATTCTTGCTCCCATAGGTGTCTTCGACAAAGCGGTAAGCAGACTGCAAGTTTTCCACCAGCCGGCCTTGATCCTGCAAAGCGATGTCCATTATACCACGTGCTTCATCAGGCGTCTCGGCAACCTGGCCTTTGTACAGATCCACCGCCAGAGCACGATACCCCTCTCCTGCCAGCCTGCGCGTCATGGCCTTGATGTTCTCGTTCAGGCCCCACCATTCATGAATAACCAGCACGGCTGGCAACGAGGTGTCGCCCGGAGCTAACCCGTGAGCTTCAGCCACAGAATCAGGACGCACTGGGACTGCCATATAGCCTATCATGTCTTGCCCTTCTCCCTGGCCGTAGATCACAGACTGCGCCCGAACGGGAATCCGAGGCTCCATTACGATTGCCGTTGCTTCCGGTGTATCATTCCGGTGCTGTTCCGCCATTGTATCTGAGTAATTGTCCTCGCCGCCGCCGCACCCCATGCTTAGCAGGATAACCATACAATACCCAAGTAACTGAGTCCTGATACTTACCATAACGCCTCTGGTGTTTTTCTGTCCATAAGCTTTTAAAGAGTGCCTGCGTATGACCGTTCCGAAACGTCGAGCTGCTTACAATCTTGTTACGCTTTCGCGTCCCGAATCGGCAGAGGGCTTTGACCGGGATAAAGCTTGAAGATCCTTGTTTTCAAAGACAAGGTTACAGGATGGGCATTGTCTCGCATGATTCAGAACACGGGCTTTGCCGCAGGGACAGTTGACAAAGATCTCGGTGTTCTGCAACGGCTCTCCACAGTAAACGCATTCCAGCGAACTGGGAGCATTCATGTTCCTGCATACAGGGCACTCTCCCGGCTCCAGAAAAGGCGATTCCGCTACCAACTGATTGAGTCTCACGTGAGCAAGGTAGGCTAGGCCCCCCAGCGCTCCCAGACTGACCAGCGCCGTAATAGACTGCTGCAGAAAAAGCAGGAAGTTTGCGACTGCGTGTACAGACCCAGCCAGAATAACGGAGGGAGCCATCACCCACGCCCTGTTTATTCCGGGGTACACAAATCGCGCTTTGGCGAGTCCATATCCCCAGAGCGCCGCATAAGCCATATGCGCAGGCACGGGCCACAGGAATCGGACCAGCAAAACCTCGTTTCCAAACCTGGCAGCATAAAGGACGTTCTCGACTGCTGCAAAACCAAGCCCGACCGTCATGGCATAAATCATGGCATCGATGGGTTCGTTCAGGTTTCCCAGACGCCGTGTGGTGTAAACCGCAGCTACCGCCTTGCAAATCTCCTCATTGAAACCCACCAGAAGACAAAACACCAAAAGCTGTATCGCTGACACGGCAGACGAATTCTCGAATACATCTGCGTGAATGCCTGTGAGAATTCGGATGCCTTCGTTCACCAGAGACGCTACGAATACACTTGCCACCCCTCCAACTACCGCCACAAGAATAAGGTAACGCAGGTCCTCAGGCTCAATTCGGTCATAACGGCGCAAGATCCAGAGCCAGACTGCAGTGCCAAAAGTGATAGCGCCAATGGTTACAATCATACACGTAGCTGGAGAAGAAGGCTTTGCCTCTTCCGTACTGAACAATCGCCGGAGTCAGCCTGTCAATAAGGGCGAACGCTGGTAGAAGGGTTTTGTTGTTACGCTGCCGCGCAAGCACAGGCATTCATAGCGAACCAGATCGACGCATTGAACGAACTTTTGCCCCGCCTTTCCGTTCACCGCAACGATTTGCCCCGGAGGACCTTTGACAGTGTGACAGTAATTCCTTCGTTTTTATTGTTTACGCTTTGGGGAAACGTATGCCTGACCAATTGCCCAAAGACATAAGGGTTGCCGAAGAGGAGCATAACATCCCTTACCGCGCAGAGCTTCAAAGGAAAGCGCTCCACCTTGTAGCGCTGGTTGTTCCTGTCAGCATGGGCCTTCTTGGCAAGACTGCTTCGCTCGTCTTTCTGATGCCTCTGGCTTTTGCCGCACTCACAGCAGACATTTTACGGTCAAGGTCTACAGCGTTTGCATCATTCATAAATCGGATCTTCGGCTTTATGATGCGCGCAGATGAACTCCCCCCGGTCGGCGGCCCGATCTCTATCAATGGCGCAACCTGGGTATTCGTCACAGCCTCTTTGCTCACTTTTGTCTTTCCGGTTCGCATTGCGGCAGTGGCATTCGGTATGTTTATGGTAAGTGACGCTGCCGCTGCGCTGGTGGGCCGTCGGTTCGGGCGCACGCACTGGGGAACCGGCCCGCGTACGGTCGAAGGATCTCTTGCTTTCATTACAACAGGCTTTGTTGTAATGGCCGCTGTTCCCGCAACCGCCTTCTGGATAGGAGCTGTTAGCGTCTTGTGTGCAGGGATTGCTGAGATTCCGCCCCGCCCTTTTAACGATAATGTTCGCGTACCTTTTGTAGCAGCAACAGTAATTTTTCTCCTTGAACGTTTCATCGCCGGTTTGCCTGTTACGCTGTTCATTTAACGGACGCCCTGTGCCATACCTTGCAACAACCCTGGTGTTCAGTGAAACGTGCGCTCTCTCCTGTCGTTCTTTGAGTCCGGAGGAATGAATCTGGTTCAACCGGGTCTACTGAGGCCCGGAATCTCTATCTGTCTGCTATCAGGCTTTGGGCTATGGCCTTGGAGCAAAAAAGGTGTTGCTTACTTGTCATCGTGTTTCTGACGAGCACGTTAGCTTTTTCAGCGTGCCGCCCAAACCTGACGGAGAATCGTTCGGACGGTGAGCTTGTCAGTCCCCGAATAAACACCAGTGTACTTACCTCTCAATTAGGCGGTCCCGCAATATGGATCAATCCGCAAAATGAGGATGAAAGCCTTGTGCTTGCCACCAGCCGCGAGACGCAAGGAGCGCTGCTGGCTTTTGATCTGAATGGACGCCTCGTTAACGAAGTCGGAAATCTCTCCGGCCCCTCTGATGTTGACGTGGAGTATGGACTTGATCTGAACGGAACAGCCGTAGACATTGCTGTAGTCGTCGAACAATTGACAAACCGGCTGCGCATATTCAGCCTCCCGAGTTTGACGCCCCTTGACAGAGGAGGATTTCCTGTTTTTGAGGGGCATTGGGCGCGCTCGCCCACAGGAGTAGCCCTGTATCGGCGTCACTCGGATGGCTCGATCTTTGCCATCGTAAACCGCGTTACAGGTCCCGCAAACGGTTTTCTCTGGCAATATCTGCTTTCAGGAGAAGAAGTGGATCGTTTGCAGTCGGTCAGAATCCGCATGTTTGGACGGTGGAGCGGCAGGACTGCGATCTCATCGGTTACCGTAGACGATAACCTCGGCATTGCCTATTACATTGATGTATCGTACGGCGTTCGGCAGTATCTTGCGGATCCGGATCTCCGCGATTCGGAGATGGAACTCGGGGTCTTCGGAAGAAACGAGCGCTCAAATACTCTTGATGTGGTTTCAGTTTTCCGGCGGAATGAGCGCGATGGCTATCTGGTCATGTCGGATCGGCAGGATACTACTTCAATATATCTCTATCCTCGGTCCAGACAGGCAGAATCAGAGCGAAGAGGAGAAATCCTCATGGCTCGTCTGGCTTCCTATCGGACTGTTGGAATGGATGTTACCAGCGCCAGGGCAGGCGCCATGTTTCCGGAGGGTCTCCTTGTCACTGTCTCACACGATCAAACATTGCATTATTACTCATGGCGTGACATTGTTAACGGAAGTTATACAGCCCCTGCAACACAACCCTCCGGCGAGTAACAGAGCGCGGAATTTGCTTCCGGTCTCCGCTGAGTCAAGTTCCCGGCTCTGGCAAAACGTTGCGTAAAAACAATTAGCGCTACAAAGCTATATTCTCACCTATGCCCAGAATTGCAGATGCAGCCATAAATCTGCTCACCTCACTGGAGCCTTTTCCTCAGCCGCCGGTCATTCCAGTCCAACACCCGGTAGTTCTCATGCATGGCTTCGGCATCCTGGCGGCTTTTCGCCGGAAAGGCCACCTCCACGAAGAAGCGATGAACCTGCGCCTTCACGGAGTCCGGGCTTATGCGCCGAACGTTGTAGCTTACAATACAGTGCCCATTCGTGCAGCCATGTGGAAGGATCGCCTGGAACGCATTCTCGACGAAACCGGCGCCGAGCGTGTGAACCTGATTGCCCACTCTATGGGGGGCCTCGATGCCCGCTATTTGATTTCCGAGTTGGAGATGCACCCGCATATTGCCTCACTGGTTACCATTTCTACCCCACATCACGGCTCCCCTATCGCTGCGCTGCTGCGTGAACAACCGGAGCGGCTGCAGTCCTGGGTTACTGACCTCTGCAACTGGATGGGAACCACTGTTCAGAAAGAAGCTCCCTCCGACTTTCTCACTACCGTTGCAGAACTAACGGAGGAGTACGTATGCGAGCGGTTCAATCCTGCTATACCGGATCATCCTTCTGTCCAATATTGGTCCTTTGCAGGAGCGGCAGGGAAAGGCGCCGAGGCCCCCATCAACCCGTTTTTGCTCCTATTCAACTCCATAATCCACAAGATCGAAGGCATCAACGATGGCTTCGTTTCTGTCGAAAGCGCTAAATGGGGTGAATTTAAGGGCACCATCGAAGCCGATCACGCGCGTCAGGTCGGGATTCAACTTGCGCCCGGAGGAACGTTCAAATCCAATGACTTCTACAGTAGTGTAGCTGCTATGCTGGCCGCAGAAGGATTATGAGATGCAACGAGTTTCCCGCAACTTACGTCAGGAAATACTTTGATCGAGGGCCTGTGCAACATCGGCAATGATGTCCTCCTGATTCTCGAGACCTACGGAAATTCGTACAAGCCCCGGCGTAATACCGACAGCCAGACGTTCCGCTTCCGTCAACTTGCTATGAGTCGTGCTTGCCGGATGTGTGGCGATGGTGCGCGAATCACCGAGGTTTGCTGTTAATGAGCACATCTTCAACGCATCGAGAAACCGCTGACCGGCCTCAAGCCCACCCTTCAAGGTGAAGGTTACAATGCCGCCGCCCATCTTCATCTGCCGACGCGCCAGTGCATATTGAGGGTGCGATTCGAGATGAGGGTACCGAACCTCTTGCACTTCAGGATGGCCTTCCAGGAAAACCGCTAGCGCTTGTGCGCTTCTGGAGTGTCGCTCCACACGTATTGACAACGTCTCGAGGCTTTTGCTGAACATCCATGCATTAAATGGCGACAGGCTCGGACCTGTATGTCGCGTAAAGAACCTGATTTTCTCTATCTGCTCCCGCTTTCCCATCACAATTCCACCGATTCCTCGGCCCTGCCCGTCGATATACTTGGTCGCGGAATGCAGAACCAGATCAACTCCGTATTCAATGGGACGTTGGATAACCGGAGTTGCAAACACGTTGTCAACAACCAGTATTACATCATTTCGCTTGCAGAGATTGCTGAGCCATTCCAGGTCAACGATGTCCAGGGTAGGATTTGACGGGGTCTCTACATAACACAGCCGGGTATGAGGCTGAATAAGCTGCTCCCACGTTTCAGGAGCAGTTAAGTCGCCATAGGTATGCGTGATGCCCCACCTCGGCAGAACCTGCGCCAGCAGTTGATGCGTTGACCCGAAAATGGAACGCGCAGCAAATACCTCGTCTCCTGCATCCAGAAGCGCTGCAAAGGTGCTGAAGATGGAAGACATCCCGGAGGCGACCGCTACGCCGTCTTCCGCCTGCTCCAGTTGGCACATCTTTTCCACAAACTCGTCTACATTCGGGTTGCTGTACCGCGAATAAATACTTCCTTCCACTTCGTTGGCGAACAGCGCACGGGCGTGCTCGGCATTTTCAAAAGTGAAGCTGGAGGTCATGTAAATAGCCCCCGAATGCTCGCGATGCGGCGATGGCTCCATACGCGTCCGGATGGCTGCCGTCTCTGTGTGTAAATCAGTCCTGCTGCGCATATCTCTCCCCGTTGACCTCAAACGAATATGTGATCTCAGCCGTTTTCTCCAACATCTTCGCCACCGAACAATATGTATCCAGACTCAGCGCAATGGCCCGTCTGACCTTATCTGCGTCGAGGTCTCCCTCCAGTGCATAATGCAGATGAATCTTGCTAAAAACGGATGCTGCTTTTCCTTCTTCCCGCTCGCCGTCCATCTCTATGGAGAAAGTGCGAACAGGCTGACGCTGCTTTTTGAGAATTGAAATGATATCAATGCTGCTGCATCCTCCAAGCCCCATCAGAACTACCTCCATCGGGCGCGCACCCTTGCCCTCTCCCCCAATAGCAGGAGAACCATCTATAGAGACCGTATTTCCAGCTTCGTTGGTCGCCACGAGATGATAATTGTCGTTCATTCGCTGCATTCGTATTCGCATCAATCCCCTCTACAGATTAATTGATCGGATTCAGGTTGCCTTCTAGCCGCTCGTCCTGCTCGGCGCAATGGTAAGACAGCGCCTGGCGGAGGGACGTTATACGCGCTCCCATGCGCCCGGCCGCATCCAGCGTATCCAGGAAATGCTGTCCCCAACCGGGAAAATCCAATTCATCCCAGAGGGTATTATGCCACAGCATTACACATACGCCCCCGAAACGGCGACAAGCCTCCATAATGGCGAGCGTTGCTTCAAAGGCGTGCGCCCCATTCAAACGGCGCCGATTGAACAGCGTTGATTCCATTACGGCGAGCGGCATCTCCCAGATGTTGGTCGGACGGTTGCCTGGAATATCAAACACCCTGAATGGCATACATGTGCCGTTCCGAAAGCCCTCTTGCTCAGCAAACCCCAGCGTGGAATCGATGCGGAATCCGGCAATCTCGTGAAGTCGCGGTGTGATGTTCAAATCATACCGAAGATAGTGCTGCCGGGTAGAAATGATCTCTTGATTTATCCCACGCGATAAGGCATCGCGTTCAGACGTAAGGTAAGCTGGATGTGTGTGCCCATGAAAACTCGGATGCAATCCAATTTCAAATGCATCAGCTTCCAGACGCGCCAGAAAATCTCGAAGAAACGCATTGCTGAGACTGTAGGAGACATCATGCGGGCCATGCGCACCCGCTTTTATAAAGTAAGTTGCCTGACCGTTGCGCCGCACGGTTTCCCTATGCATTCGCTCAAGTGCGCAGCGATAGGCATCTCCCGGTCGGAGGCAATCATCTACAAACGCACCAAAACGACGCACTCGCCCACGTATGTTTTGCTTTCTTCCATTTCGGAGCAAATGATCGACCACTTCACGGTAGATCATTCCGAGCCTCCATTTCCGGAGGTAATCGACATCGTGGGTAGGGCATAGCGCCCATTTGCGCCCGCCCCATGCTCTGCGCCGAACAGGTATGCCCTGCCGGATTAGCGCTTCCGCCAGGATCTCCCGGTATACATCAACCAGCGGGGCAGGTCCTATCCCCAGCCGCGCCTGCAACGAAACGCTATAAAGAAAACGGCCATAAAAATCTCGTTCAGAAACCGAGTGTTCTTGCCACCCTGAAAGCCAGAAAAAAGCAGAGGCTATCAGGTCGGCTTTCTCTCCTCCATTCAACATAAAAAGCACGGGCCATCCCTGGCCCTGCCACTTAACCTGGCTAATGGAACTGATGTCATAGGGTCGGCAATCTTCGAAAAACGAAAGCGTCGAACTGCTGACGCAGAAGGACAGATGTGATCCTGCGAGTCGGTCTTTACATGTGCCGTAATACAATCCTGCGTGATCGAGCGCCGCGCTCTTTGTCCACATTGGTTCAATTCCCAGTGGAAAGAGAAGCGCCTTGAGTGCATATTGTACCTTTGGAACGAAATGCTCCGGTACGTCAATAACACACGGTAATATGTAAGCTGAGGATTCCGCTCCCGACATCATTTGTAACTGGTGCCCCGGTAATATTGCCTGCTCGCCCGAATCTTGCGCTGTCTTCACAATGGCAGAGCGACAGCCAAACTAACCGCTTGACGCTTTTACTCCGATGATACAAACCAGACAGCATAATAAGACCCGGATAGAAGACCTCGAAATCCGTGAAGGCCTCGAAGGTCTTACACCAGCGCGTATTGCAACCCTCTACCGACGCGCTCCCTTACTTCGACCCGTAGACAATCCAAATCGGGTCTGGGAGATGTTTGAGAACTCATCACTGGTGCTTACTGCCTGGAATAAAGGTCATCTTGTGGGCATTGCGCGTGTGATTACCGACGGCGTACTGGTAAGTTATCTTTGCGACCTGGCTGTTGAGCCGGACGTCCAGCGCCTCGGTGTCGGAACGGCGCTTATCGACGAAGTCCTCAATCGCGCTCAAGGCATGGACCTGATTCTGAGAGATTCAGATATATCAGCCAGTTTTTATGCGCGTCTTGGGTTTAAGCAAATTGATAATGTATGGCTCTTTCACGCAGGTAGATGAGGAAAAACATTGGCGCGTCCACGTGACCTGGAATCGGAGATTAGCATTTTGGTCGTGACCCCGGCAACTCCTTTTACCCGTTTCACAGCAGAGACGAGTAGTTCACAGTCCAGATCATGGTCCACAGCGCCACAGATCTCGACGTGACCGCTGCACACATAAAACTGCAAATCCTTTATCGCAGCAAGCGAGAGATCTCCTTCAAAAAGCTTCAACAGACGCCGGGCAAGGGCCTTGTCTGCCCTCGTCTGCGAAGCAGGATCTTCTGAAAGGACATCCTTTTCTCGGATCTTTGCTGTCAGTTTTTTAAAATGATGCATATAACCAATCGTTGCGTATCGTTCTGAAGGGCAGCGCCGGTGGCAAGCAGCGCCGGATGCACACTTCCTTCAACCCAGCCTCGTATACCGATGTCCTTTCAGAAATGTTCAGCCAGGTCACAAAAAGACCATTCGGTCTCTCAATGTCTGCATTTACTATTGAAAAACGCTGCCGAAACGCCCTTTTATGTCGGACCTGGGCTGGCGAACCCGCAGCAAATCCCGCAACTTGCCGCTCTTCACATGTAGATCAAAACTGTAAGACTGGTAGCGTCCGAATGGAATCCAGCTAAAAGACATCTCCCAACACTCAAAGTTGCGCAGGATGACGAGGTTGGTCGTTACCAACTCTCCATTAACAAAATCATAGCCGGTGCGCCCCTGCACTTTCCAGTTAGGAGTTACATTAAAATCGAAACTTGCATTGACGGTAGCGCGAGGCGTTGTGTTACTGGGAAGGGATTTTGATAAGGAATAAGTAAAATCCATATTGAGCGTCCAGGGAATAGCGAAATCAGCATACCCTACGTCTGTATTATAGTATGGGGCATCAAAGGGGTCCATGCTGCCAAAAGAAGACCCTCCGACTGGAATCATTGAAGGATCGGTCATGCGGGCGCGTGGTGTAGAGGCAGGACTCCCTGACTGGTTGTTCTTGCTCCGGAACGATGTGCGCGCCGTGATGTCAAGCCGCGTCAGCCTCGCAAAGCGCAGATTTCGCAATGAGAACAGATACTCGTCCAGCAGGCGCGTTCCCTGAGCGTTGAGCCTGTAAGGAGAGAGATTCGACCGGAATGTAAGGTCAACGCGGTCCAGAATGTTGGTGCGTGCATTTATCGCAAGGTCTCCGACCCTAAACGAGTCTGCGGCAAGGTTATAAAAAGTGGAAAAATTCAGATCAAATAGCTTGAGCGAACGGTTCTGTGCATCGCCGGTAGAATCCGTGCGTATGTACTTCGTCTCAAAAACATTGCTGACCTGTAGGGACAATGTCTTTTGTTCGCGTCCGGGTGCGGCGTTAACAATCGGATACGTGACCTCTCGGCCATTCCGGTCGGTATAGGAGCGATAGTATCCCCAGAAGTCGCTTGTATAATCCGGCGAATAGGAAAAACTTGCGTCGGGCCGGACAGTATGCCGAAACCCGTTGAACCGCCAGATACGCCACGGAAAAAGACCGTAAAAAGTAGAGCTGGCTGATACTCCCGTTGTAAACCGGCGCAGCGCAAAAAAGCCGGAGGTAGGGTCCGTAACGACCGTTGAGGCTGAATCCGACGGCGTCCTTCGGAAAGTGCGTATATACCAGTCCTCCCGATAAGATAGGTTGGAAGCCAGATTCAACCGGAACGTCTTATTGATGACTGGAAGCCGATTGACCGAGAACGAAGCAGAGACAGGAAGATTATGGCTGGCCTTGAAATCAAAGGGCGTTTCGTCTCCGGTTGCGCGGCGATATTTCTCCGGATCGATCAGCGCTTCCCACCAGGAAATGCCTAGTGCGCTTGTGTCTCCGCGTGCAAGAAGTTCCGTGTCCGAAAGCCTCCTGAAGTCGTAACGGTTATCCAGAGAACTACTGTATGTATAGGTTATGCGTTCGTACCAGCGCTCGCGCTCTCCGGCAGCAAGCGTCTCCCGCTTGAATGGCTTTCGCGATCCCTGGCTAAAGGTGAGGTTCGGCAGTGTCAGCGAGGTCTCTCCCGTTGCAAGAACCTGCCGGTGGTTCGCGTTCAAACTGAGCGACCTGCCCGCATTTGCCCACCGCTTGTTGTATCGAATACTGGATTGTATCGTCTGGCGGACGCGATCGTCGTAGCTGTTTGATACCGTGCGTAGATAATTAGCAGAGGACAGGTTTACATCACCTGAGAAAGAGGCCGACGGACTAAGTGTTTGGTTGTGGTTCCAGCGCAAAGACCGTGTCTTTATGACGCTGAAATCGAGATCGTCCCGTTCGCCGCGCCGGTTATGCACATAGTCAATCTGAAGTTGCCCTGAGTACCGGTACCTGCGATTATAGCGGAAAAGCGGCGCCACCTGCCAACTACCTTTCGTCCAGAGGCCCAGTCGCACTTGCAGATCCAGGTATTCGCTGATCGCCCAGTACCATCCCCAATCGCGGAGGAAAAACCCTCGTTCATCCTCGCCATAGTTAGGAGGCAGAGGGCCGCTGCGTCGTCCCTCCTGCGCAGGCAGAAACCCGAAAGGCAGCCACAGCGGCATCGGGATATTGAAAAGGAAAAGCTGAATCGGACCCGTATATACCCATTTTTCATCTACGATCTTCATGCGGCTGGATCGCAGGGTATACGACGGGTCCTCAATGCAGGAGCACGTCGTATACGCGCCATCCTTGATAAAGAGCGTGCTATCTTCCAGCACCTTAACGACCCCGCCCCGGATAAACCCATCATCCATTCGGGTGCGCGCAGCCACCATCCGCCCGCGCTCCGTCTGCAAATTGAAGGCAAGTTGATCTCCGTAAAAAGTTTCACTGCCCTGCCGGAAATGCGGCTTGCCTACCGTGCCGGTATCGACAGGCATACCAGAGGCCCGTAGTTCGTCAATGCTAAAAAGAATCTCTACCCTGTGCGCATCAAGGTTGGCATCTCCGTAGGACACTTTTGACTGGCCGAAAAGTGTACCTCGATCTCCCTCCTGCTTATCGACAATCAGGATGAGGGAATCGGCTGCAAACTTGACAGGTTCACGCAGCCCGGAAGATCCCGTTGCGAGTGAACCTGGAGGCATCCCTGCTTCCGTCACAAGAGACGACGAATCGGCATTCTCTATGCCTGTGGGTTCGGTTTTCAGAGAATCGGCAGACGGCTTCAGAGCACGCGTCGAATCAGCAACCTGCGCCCATCCTGGCAGTACGCTCAAAAGCAGCACCGTTACGAGGAACAGTAGCCTGCGAGCGAGCGCCGCAACAATGGAAATGCCAGTTTTAACGCCCCTGGCCCCTGGGACGGTTGGAAAACCCGGAATTGACTGATTCAGCGAGGGTTGGGAGCTATACGGCTCCGGAGGAAGACACTTGCTCATCCAGAAACTCGAAAACAAGATGGGC
Organism: uncultured Rhodothermaceae bacterium; assembly: GCA_965365465.1. Lineage (GTDB taxonomy): Bacteria > Bacteroidota > Rhodothermia > Rhodothermales > DASSAV01 > CBDUBU01. The sequence goes on along the minus strand of CBDUBU010000003.1, from coordinate 23,357 downwards.
GGCTCCAAGCATACCCACTTCGTTGCCAAGCGTTTCCTGAATGATTTCGACACTATCGCGCAGATCTGGCATAACATACCGCACCAGCGATGCACGCGCCGGATCAAGAATAAAATCTCCGGCAGCAGATACCCCTCCTCCCACGATGATCTTTCGGATATCGAGAAGATTGACGGCGGAAGCAAGTACACAACCCAGTTTGTGTCCCGCCCAGGCAAGCACTTCACGTGCATCTTCGTCGCCGCCGCGTGCGGCTTCAAAAAGAATCAGCGGGGTGAGGTTTATAAGGTCGTCTCCCGCCATCTCGTGGACCTTACTCGTAAACCGGGTCAGCAGCCGATGCCGTGCATGATACGAGAGAAACTGCTGGCCTACGTAAGCTTCAATTGCTCCTGCAATGCCATAGCGATCTGTCGGGCCTTCGAAGTCAATAGACATATGCCCTATTTCTCCTGCCCCTCCAGTAGTCCCACGAAAGATCTTGTCACGATAGATGATGGCTCCTCCAACCCCGGTGCCCAGCGTCACCATGATAAACGAATGGTGCGGGCGTCCCGCGCCGTAATGTGCAGATCCTAACCCGGCCAGGTTTGCATCATTTTCAACGAAAATCGGCAGCGATCCTTCCAGACGCCGCTGGAGAGCTGCCCGAAGGTCTATGATTTCCCAGCCGGGGAGGTTGGGAGGATAGATAACCGAAGTTCGCTCCCAGTTGATAGCTCCGGGAGCGCCGATGCCAACCCCTGAAATCTCCTCCGGCGCCGCCGCGGCTACCTCGTGTATGATTGATGCGATACGATCAAGCACGTGCTCAGGGCCGCCGAACGCCTCTGTAGCCTTCGCCGTCTCAATGACAACGCCCTGCCCTCTCTGCACAAGGGCAGCTTTTATCATCGTACCTCCAAGGTCGATTCCGACCGCATAATGCTGCATACGCCTGATGCGTTTTAAGGTGCTATTAAAACAACGGCGGGGGCGCCGCTATGGTCGCCCCCTTCCCGTCGTCTGTTTCTGATGATATTGGGTGACCTGTTCTGCTTGAACAGCCAGGTTATTTACCAGCAACGGTTGCAACAACTTGCATCGCACACGAAGAGCACCGGGGAGAAGACGGAGCCTTATTCACTCACTTCCACCCGGTACACCGTCTCACCCGGCTTGCGCATTCCATACTGCTCCCGCGCAATCTGTTCAACAACCTCGTCAGACGCAACATCACTCAGCTTCCGCTCCATCTCGTCTATCCGGGTTTGCAGCGCAGCATTTTCATTCACCAACTTGCCGACTTCACGATGCCACTGAAGGCGACGATAAAGGCTATGGCTGTCTAGAAACACCAACCACATACCCACCAGCACCAGGATAACAGGCAATACCCACCTGCGGAAATGCCGCCCTACGCTGCCATACGGTACGGTTGCTTTCATGACATCCCTCCAACGGCAAGGTAAAAACAACAGTTGCTGTCTGCTTCAATGCCCGGATGCTAACGTTCCCGGCTGCCTGCCTCATCAGTGGCGAAAAGCGTCCAGCCCCGGATAAATGGCCGTTGAATCAAGCTGCTCTTCTATACGCAGAAGCTGGTTGTACTTTGCAGTACGGTCGCTCCGGCTCGCGGAGCCTGTCTTGATCTGACCCGCATTTGTTGCAACAGCAAGATCAGCAATGGTAGAATCTTCCGTCTCACCCGACCGGTGGCTGATTACAGCCGTATAGCGATGTTTATGCGCCATTTCGATAGCTTCGAGGGTCTCAGTCAGGGTGCCGATCTGATTCAGCTTGATCAAAATGGAATTCGCGGAGCCTTCTTCGATCCCCCGCAACAGCCTCTCGGTGTTGGTCACGAAAAGATCATCACCCACCAACTGCACTTTATTCCCGATCGCCTCTGTCAGCATCCGCCAGCCTTCCCAGTCGTTTTCAGCCATGGCATCTTCAATTGAGATAATCGGATACTGATTGACCCAATTGCTCCAATAAGCAACCATGTCTTCCGCCGTACGTTGGCGATCCGGATCGCTTTTCCAGAAAACATACGCGCCGTTCTGATACATCTCGCTCGAAGCAGGATCCAGCGCAATATAAACGTCATCTCCGGCCTTATATCCGGCCTGCTCGATAGCCTGAAGAATCACCTCAATGGCTTCCTCATTGGACCCCAGATTAGGCGCAAACCCACCTTCGTCGCCTACAGCGGTATTGTAGCCCTTTTTCTTGAGCACCTGCTTCAGGTTGTGGAAGATTTCGGTTCCCATTCGGAGTGCATCGGCAAAGGTTTCCGCCCCTGCAGGCATAACCATAAATTCCTGCATATCCACGTTGTTGTCAGCGTGGCGTCCCCCATTCAAGATATTCATCATCGGGACCGGGAGCGTGCGAGCGTTTGCGCCGCCGATGTACCGGTAAAGCGGCATACCGACGGATGCCGCCGCCGCCCTCGCTACAGCCAGAGACACGCCCAGAATAGCATTTGCCCCCAGCCGTCCCTTATTGGGAGTTCCGTCGAGATCAATGAGAAGGTCATCTACATGAACCTGCTCAAGCACGCTTACTCCTACCAGTTCAGGAGCAATCACGTCGTTCACATTCTCAACGGCCTTCAGAACTCCTTTGCCGAGGTACATCGATTTATCATCGTCACGAAGTTCCATAGCCTCGTGCTCGCCTGTAGAGGCTCCACTGGGAACGGCCGCCCTTCCGGAAATGCCATCTGTCGTGATGACATCTACCTCGACGGTGGGGTTTCCCCGGCTGTCCAGGATCTGCCGCGCAATTATGTCTTCTATGTAAGCCATATCAGATTTGGTTTTGGTTTACTTGAAAGGATGTTTCTTTGCGTCTCTGCACAGCCATACAAATTCGCCATATCAGGGCGAAATAACAAGTAGCGTTCGTGGGTGCTCTACGGCTTCACCCATGCTGGCATTCCGCCTCCTACCTCTGATCCCGGATCCAGGCAAGATAATCGCTACGGCCGCAACCACAGACCATGCTTAAACCGGATTGCCGAGACTCACTGCCCTGCCAATGGATAAAAAAAGCGTTTATTCTTCATCAACGACACGTTTTCAATCCCCAGCCTGCTCTGCTCTGACGGAACGATGTCATCCTCCTCATGTATAATTTGCAGGTGAAAAGTCTCGAAGTATACCTGCTTATTAACAGCTCACCGGCATGGGAATTTTCATTCAGAACAGACGCGCCCGCCCGCGCCAGTTTGGTTATGAGCCGCGTTACTACGACCCTCACAAAGACGATGACATCAAACGGCGGATGAGGGTGCAGGGGCGATCGCGGAGGCGTCGCAAACCCAGTAGCCTGTTCCTGCTGCTGGTTTTGTTGCTATTCGCCATCTTCATTTATATCCGCCTCATGTAGGGCCGGAAGGCGACAGCTAACCCGTATCATCATTTTCTGGACTGAGCTTAGAAAAGCGTGTCGGAGGTTCTAATCGATCCCAAAAGTATTATCCGGGTGATGCCCGAAACACTGGCGAATAAAATTGCCGCCGGAGAGGTTGTGCAGCGACCTGCTTCCGCAGCAAAAGAACTCGTCGAGAACGCGATAGATGCAGGCGCCGATCATATCACGATCATACTGAAAGGGGCAGGAAGCGAGCTTATTCAGGTGATAGACGACGGGTGCGGTATGTGCCCTCCGGATGCAATTACCTGCTTTCGCAGGCACGCAACGAGTAAAATCAGATCTGTAGAGGATCTTGAAAAGATTCAAACGCTTGGATTTCGGGGAGAAGCGCTTGCTTCTATTGCTGCCGTAGCGCAGGTGGAACTCAAGACCAAGCGGGTGCAGGATGAGGCAGGGTTCTCTGTTCGTGTTCACGGCGGCGCTATCGTAAACCAGGAGCCTTGCGCTGCTCCGAACGGCACTTCCGTATCTATCCGCAATCTTTTCTACAATGTCCCCGCCCGCCGAAATTTTCTTAAGACGCCTGCCACAGAATTCAAGCATTTGCTGGAAACGTTCCAGTTCCTGGCGCTCTCAAACCCGCAAATCGGCTTTACGCTGATTCATGACGACCATGAAGTTTACCGTTTGAACGCATCGCCGGACGCTGGTTTTATGGACGCGCTCAGGTCCAGGATTGGCGAGCTGTTCGGCAGCAATTACGAAGACCATCTCATTCCGGTTGATGAGGCTACCAGTTATCTTTCCGCCAGCGGCTTCGTTGCAAACGCAGCTTTCCACCGCAGGAGCCGAGGCGAGCAGTACCTTTTCGTCAATGGACGTTTCATAAAGAACCGCTTTCTAGAGCACGCTGTTTTCGCAGCTTACGAGAAAATGCTTCCTGATGGGGCAATCCCGTTTTTTGCGCTCTTTCTGACGCTGGATCCCCGACATATAGACATCAACGTGCATCCGACGAAGGCTGAAATCAAGTTTGACGATGAAAGAGGGGTCTACGGTTTTGTGCGTGCCGTTGTCAGGAAGGCGCTAGGGGTTGCTGATCTTACGCCTCAGATGACTCCGGCGAAACCCGCACAAGCTAGTCTGGAATCGGCGCAGTCGACCGGCGCTCCCCAGGAGCATCTGCGATCTTTCAGCGCTTTTCAGACAGGAAGCTTTTCTCCAGAACGACAAATACGCCATGCAGTAGGCAATCCTTCCGTCTCTTCGTCGCCTCCCTTTGAGCGACAAACCGGGATGTTCGAACAGCGCAGTCCGGGCGAACTTTCCAGGCAGTTGTACGACCAGGAGCCTTCTCCAGAGGAACAGATAGAACACAGAGCCTTCGGAGAAACGCATTCCGTCTTGTCGTCTGAACAGGATGATCTTTCGGATGAACACCTGCTCTGGCAATTTCATGATCGGTATATTCTTACTCAGATTCGATCAGGGTTAATGGTCCTTGACCAGAATGCAGCGCACCAGAGAATTCTTTACGAACGTGCGCTGCAAAGCATGAAAAGCGGCTTCGGGCTTTCTCAGCAGCTATTGTTTCCGCAAACCATTGAATTTAACCTGGCGGACTTCGCCCTTTTACAGGATCTTATTCCCGATCTGCGCTCCCTCGGCTTTGACCTGGAGTTGTTTGGCGGACGCACCGTCGTCTTACGCGGCGTCCCGACGGACATTCGTGTCGGCGATGAACTTACCATTCTTGAAGACATCCTGGAGCAGTTCAAGGACTACAGAGACGAATTGCACATCAAGGGGCATGACAATCTTGCCAAGAGTATTGCACGACGCAGCGCAATCGCCCCTGGCAAGAAACTAACCACAAAGGAAATGCGCGCGCTCATTGACCAGCTTTTCCTTTGCGAAATGCCCTATGCCGATCCTCATGGTCAGCCCACGATGATTAAGATATCCATGGACGAACTGACCAAAAGATTTGGTGGATAGATAGTGGTTTGCGAACGGCGCTGACCGCCTTTCTCTCTGAAGAGCACCGCATCAGGGTACATCCCATGCTTGGCGACAGGGTTGCGTGTTTCATAGCACAGCACCAGCTTATCAAGCCTGCTGATCGCATCGCCGTAGGCGTAAGCGGCGGGCTTGATTCTGTAGTGCTGCTTCATCTTCTCGTAAGTCTCGGATACGCTCCGCTCGTTATACACATCAACTACAAACTCCGCGGGGAGGAATCGGAGGCGGATGAACAGCTTGTGCTGCGGTTATGCGCTTCGATGCGGCTCCCTTTTGAGGCAGCCACACTGGATGCCAAAGCATTTGCAAAAATCCATAAGAAGTCTATCCAGGCAAGCGCACGTATACTGCGATACACGTTTTTCCACCAGATTGCCCGGCGCCAGGGGCTACAGGGGGTCGCGGTGGCGCACCATCGCGACGATCAGATAGAAACCGTCCTGCTTAATCTCTTGAGAGGCAGCGGCGTGGAAGGGTTGGCCGGTATGCCTGTCTCTCGCCCTATTGTCTCCGGCGCAGATGTTCGCTTGGTGCGTCCCTTGCTGGAAACCCCTCGTTCCGACCTGGAAGCTTACGCAAAAGCGAACGCATTGCAGTGGCGTGAAGACAGCAGCAACGCCAGTTTACAATACCGGAGAAATGTAATTCGCCGGGAAATCCTACCTGTCATTGCAGCACATTTTGGGAATGGAGCTGTCCGAAACATCGCGCAGGCTGCTAACCTGACGCGCGAATATGTTTCCACCTCCTTGCGCACCCAGCTTCGCATCCACATGAAAGCGTGCAGCAGAGCAATAGGCGAAAAAAGCGGTGGACTCGACATTGCCTATCTGGATTCCTTGCCTGCCGTCTGGCGAAATCGCGTGATTCTGGAGGGCCTGCGGCGCTGGATCCCCGAAGCTGAAAAATCTGCATTGGTCGCCGAAAGAATTTCTGCACTGCGATTCAGTCAGACAGGACGCCTGGAACTGGTTGGACCCGGAATCGTCTTTCGTGAACGAACCGAGATCGTCTTCCAGAATCGCCCCCTGACGAACATTTCAAGGGGCGCTGCCGCTGTTGTTGGACCAGATGAGCAGATCGACATTGAATCCGGAATAATCACCGTAGAGCTTCTGCCGTACGCTCCTGACGCTCTTGACGCCGGAACGCCTCTCGTTGCCTATATGGATGCTGCTATGCTTTCATTTCCCCTGCTGGCGCGCCCGTGGCAAGACGGCGACCGGTTTCGACCTCTTGGAATGTTGCATTCCAAAAAGGTGAGCGATTTTCTCACCGATGAAAAAGTCCCTTCCCGCTCTCGTAAAAGGGTATTTGTGCTTTGTTCGAGAGATGAAATCGTGTGGGTAGTGGGCCGCCGCATTGCGGACACGGTGCGTATCACTGAAAGCACCGGCTCTATTGCAAAGATCACGTATATTCCTTGCGTCGATCCGTAACGCTTTTGGCAGAGCACTTCTTTAAAATTCCTGCGTGGTGTAGTTTTATAGACTTACGCGCAACAGGCTAACCCCGTAGCCGGTTATTCTGCATCTTTTAATCCCGAGCCAGCTATGCCACTTTCCAATCTTGCTCCCTCAGAGGACATCATCATCTGTCGCGGCGAGCGCTTTCGCATCTATCTGGACCGGGAAACGCTCAAACAGCGCATCGACCACTTAGGCAGCGAAATCAGCCGCGATTACGCTGGGAAAACTCCCATTCTCATTGGAGTGCTTAACGGAGCTTTCATGTTTATCTCCGACCTGATGCGCGCCATCGACATTGACTGCGAAATCGATTTCCTGAAACTGTCTTCTTATGGAGCACGCAAGGTTTCCAGCGGTCAGGTATATGAACTGAAGAAAATCGACGCCGATTTGAGAGACAGGGATATTATCGTCGTGGAAGACATTGTGGACACGGGACTCTCCATGCAGTTCATTCTTAACCGCCTGAATGAGTACGCTCCCGCTTCCATTCGGGTGGCAACCCTTCTCCACAAGTACGAAGCAACACAGATAGATGTCCAACTCGACTATATCGGCTTCCGCATTCCTAACTTATTTGTAATTGGTTACGGGCTTGACTATGGGCAGTTGGGTAGAAACCTGTCAGACATCTATATTCTCGATGAGCAGTAGCATCGGATTTCGTCGTGTTTTCCCTCCTATCCTGAGCCGTGCCCCTTATGATCCATGTACTGGTGGTCGATGACCACAGTATCTTCCGCGAAGGGCTCAGACAAATCCTGGCCGAGACCCCCGACATCCGTGTAGCTGGAGAAGCTTCAGGCGGCCGTGATGCGCTAACGAGGGTAGCGGAGAACACTTGGGATGTCGTTATCATGGATCTTTCCATGCCGGAAGGCAGCGGCCTTGAAACCCTGGCTCAACTCCGCGCCATCAGTCCGGGTTTGCCGGTTCTGATTCTCAGCATGTATCCTGAAGATCAGTATGCTATCCGCGTTCTGAAGACAGGAGCTGCCGGCTACCTGAGTAAAGATGCAGCGCCGGATTCCCTGGTGGATGCCATAAGGAAGGTAGCGTCAGGAGGCAAGTACGTAAGTCCTGCCGTAGCAGAAAGACTTGCTGCCGAGATCGGTTCCGGGATAAAGCGCCTCCCTCATGAAGACTTGTCGGATCGGGAATTCCAGGTGCTCCGCTTGATCGCCAGTGGGAAGACGGTAAGTGAGATCGCTGACAAACTTTCCCTTAGCGTCAAAACGATCAGCACGTATCGCGCCCGTCTGCTTGAGAAAATGAACATGAAAAGTAACGCTGAGTTGACGCGCTACGCGATATTGAACCACCTCGTCGAATAACCTGCACCCATTGACAAGCCTTGCGCCTTGTTGTAGGACAAACGACTACACTCCTCCTTCTCCACGTCCTACAGCAGGAATAGATTTGCGCCGATACCGGGTAAGATTATAATAGCTTACCTTCATTACAAACGATCCAGACAGCCCATAAAACCGGTTTACGCTCATGCTGCGATACAATCTGGAATACCTCCGTATCCGGCGAATAGCCGCGTTGGCGCTTGCGCTTATTCTGGGTACACTCGTCATTCTTACTTCCCTGGTAGCCTCAACAATGAATTCAGATCGCTCCGTTGAGGCTCCTGTCTCGCCTGTCACTACGGAAGCAGCCGTGCTCTCCTCCTCTTGATACATCTATGGGAGCTATCCGGCAGCGCCGGCTGCTCCTCCTGAATATTTTTCCTGCTCCAGTTCTTTTTCAATGTCCACTTCTTTGGGATAGCACAGGTACGGCTTTACCACAAAGCGTGTCAACGCAACTACAGCGGAGGTATCGGCTGTCTCCGAAAGTTCGCTCACCTTCCCATTTCGGTCAATAACCCCTATCGAGTTTTCTATACGCTCATAGGCCGAATGACGCGAGCGATCCAGGGTCAGGTAAAAACCAGCATCTTCGTCTGCCCGATCAGTTGTGCTCAACCCCTTTGAAACAAGCCACGATGCCACCTTACTTCGCCACACGGGAAGCGTGTCTGTTTCTCCCAAAAGAAATGTCACCCGAAAAAAGTCCCGATTGATGAAGCGTCGGCACAGGTCGGCAAGGACCCTGTCATTACTCTTCATCCACTGCTTTAAACTGAACAGCACGTCGGTATCGTCAAGACTGCAAAATGCCTCCAAAACATCAGACCTCCCCAGATCCTTGCCTGTAATCTGGCGACGCAGGAAGAACAGAAGCGCAGAGGATGCACGCTCTTCCACTTCACGATTCCCTTTCTCCAGATGCAGTCGAACCCTTCGGAAAATTGCCCGAAGCAGTTGGTCGCCTGCCAGCACGGTTTTGTGAAGGTATACTTGCCAATACATCAGGCGACGGGAAATGAGGAAATTTTCTACTGCATAGATTCCTTTTGATTCAATTACGATTCGTGAATCAATGCCCCCTTCAATAGGATGCACGCGCAAGGTCTTGAGTATCCGATCAACGCCCACCTCCCCTTCTACGACACCTGTATAAAAGGAATCTCGTCGCAAGTAGTCCAGCCGATCCATATCAAGTTGACTGGAGATAAGGCGGTTAAAAAATGGCCGTTCATACGTATCGTCGAACATACGTATTGCGAGGTTAAGAGCGCCCTGAAACCGGTCGTTCAGGCGCATCAACAAAACCCGGCTCATATCTTCATGATGAAACTCGGATATGAGCGCGTGCTCCAGGGTATGCGAAAAAGGCCCATGTCCGATATCATGAAGGAGCGCGACAGCCATTGCTGCGGTCGCCTCATCCGCAGAGACAGGAGTTCCTTTTTCAGTCAGATTTGTCAACGTGTCCTGCATGAGAGCCATTGCGCCAAGCGCGTGCCCGAAACGGGTGTGTTCAGCGCCTGGAAAAACAAGGTAACCGACGCCAAGCTGCCGGATACGGCGCAGTCTCTGCACCTCAGGGGACTGAATGAGATCGAGAATTAAATTCTTGGGTACAGAAATGAACCCGTGGACGGGATCAGAAAATATCTTGAATCGGCTTTCCAAAATCCATCTCCCGAAGTAATGACCGGAATACCTGTGCCCCTTGCACACCGAGCAATTTCAATTTCCGTCCAGATCGCGTATGCGAGCAGAATTGCCTCTCATTCTTCCTGATCTTCCCTTACCCAGGTGTAGTGTGCAGCTTCAATACGGACATGCTCGTTGCCCTCAGCGCGAGGGTCTACCCAGGCCCTGATGATCTGTTCTTCCACTTCTACCCACCATTCTGAATAAGGTCCAAGAAACTGACGCGCCTGAAGTCTTGCCGGGGCTCCTCCGTTTGGAGCCGGGCGAATGTGCTCGGGACGTATAGACAACACATGGCCGTCCGGAGGCTCCTGCCCATTCGTTAAAGAATGCATGAGGCTCCTGTCTCTCACCACGTTGCTTCCCAGAAAGCGAGCCACAAAAGCTGTTTGCGGCTGCTCATAGAGATCGGAAGGAGTTCCAACCTGCACTAAAATACCCGCTCGCATGATCGCAAGGCGATCTGACAAAACCAGAGCTTCTTGCTGATCGTGTGTAACATAAACGCTGGTTGTGCCAAGTTGATGTTGGAGCATTTTGAGTTCGTGGCGCGTCTGTTCACGAAGGGCCACGTCGAGGTTTGAAAGCGGCTCATCGAACAGCAATAAACCAGGACGGACAGCCAGCGCACGCGCCACCGCTACGCGCTGTTGTTGCCCCCCTGAAAGCAACGTAACCGGCTTCTTCTCAAAGCCCGCTAGATCCACACGCGCCAGCGTTTCCGCAACGCGCTGCAGCCGCTCCCTGCGCTCCACTTTTCTCACCCGCAGCCCGTATGCTACATTCTCGCCTACCGTCATTGTGGGGAAAAGCGCATAGTTCTGAAAAACCATGGCCGTCGGTCGCTTCTGCGGTGGAGCCGAAGTAACATCTCTGCCATCCATATATACCCGCCCGGCATCGGGTTTTTCGAAACCGCTAATGATCCTGAGCAACGTGCTTTTTCCGCATCCACTAGGACCAAGCAGGGAAAAGAATTCTCCCGGCTGAATTTCAAGCGACACGCCGTCTACAGCGGCGACTGGCCCGAATCGTTTTGTGATAGCCTCAAGGCGAAGCGCAACCGACGGCGCGTTTTGCATGTGTTCCAGATCAAATATAAAAGGCCGCTACACAATCGGTCTGCGCTTCGACGCTGCCTTGCGGGATCCTTCATAAACAATCCCGGAGTCCATCATCTTGCGTTCGACAAGCTGGTAAAAAAGCTCACGCTCACGCGCTCGGATCACTGCCTGCTCGTGAGCCTCTGATAAGATCATAGGGTATCCGTCTCCCTTTTCACACTCACTCAAAACAACCGAATGCACCAAGTTCACAAACCGCGAATCTTCAGCTACCCATTGCGGAAATTCAACCCGCCCTATTTCAGAACTGCCTGATCGAGAGATGACACGCAAGTAGAAATAACATATGCGATCTTCCCGGTCATATTCACGCTGAATGTGGGAGGCCGATTCGAAAATTGCAGAACGCTCTCCCGGCTCCAGTATTTGCTCAAAAATTTTTCGATCAACGATGCCTGCAAAAACGTTTTCACTTGCCGTCTTTGAGCCATTGGCCTTGTGAAATGCGCTTATCAGGTTAATAACTTCTGTGTTGCCCGGCATACTTATGTAAGAGCACAGAGGGACGTGTTCGTCTCTGAAGCCTTTTAGTATTTCTGTATATCGCGCGATAAGATTCTGCTCCAACGCCCGATTCCTCATTCCACGCAACATCCATCGGATCAGTGTGCCGTCGGAAACTGCCACAATGGGGCGCCCGGCCACTCGAGTTTGCTTTGCCACATCCAGAAGCGCGCGCAATTCACATTCGTCCCGAATAGCTGATACCACGTCTGCGGTAGCAACTTCAAGGTACTCATCAAGACATTCCTGTAAATCCGCACTTCGATACCCGAACTGAGGCAGTGCTTCCATGAGCGGCCGTTCCTGGGTGCCATACTGAAAAGCAATGCGGCTTATGTTTAGCAGGTAACAGGTCGGCTCGAAGTGACGATCCGGATAAATCTGTGAACCATCTGTTGCCACGACCGTAACCGGCGTAGGACGGTTCTCGCCGGCGTGCGCCGTTGCAGGCGCTTCTTGCATTTGGGCAATAAGAGATCCCGACCGGGCCGAAACTACATACTTGTTTGATTTATCCCAGTTTTCGTTTATGACCCGAAGCACTGCCAGCGCCTCCTTGAGCATTGCAGCATAACGCTGATACTCCTGCACCTGATAGGTGCTGAACTCGGAAAACTGCTCATGCAGGCGACTGATATCAAGCATAATGCCTTACCTGAAACACGGGGCGCACGACGTTCTGCCCAAATCCACCGTGACCATACTACCGGATAGTAACGGGTAATACTGAGAAGGCGAGCGCGACATCCGGAACTCCAATGCGTTATACTGTCTCCATGCCGGCTTCCGTCGATAGTCGGCGCGAGGCCGATGTAATGCCTTTCTTCTAACTGACAATCTTATAGTTCTGTTTTGGCGGGAATATACATACACATACCTTTTTGCTCCCAACGCTGCGTCTACTGTGACTTCTACTTCGTCACAACGCAGAAAGCTCATACGACTTTTGTGCAGGCGCTTTGCGCTGAACTGGAATACTATGCCTTGAAGTATGGATCGGTCGAACCCATCGAGACCATCTATTTTGGAGGCGGAACGCCTTCCCTTCTGAACCTGGACGAACTCCAGCGTATCCTGCAGACTATTTATACCCATTATGACACGTCGGCTCTTGAGGAGATAACGCTTGAACTGAATCCTGAGGACATCAACCTAGAATACCTTTACGGCTTACGCTCTCTTGAAATTGAACGCCTCAGCATCGGGATTCAGTCCTTTTTCAAACAAGATCTCAGCTTTCTTAACCGGAGCCATACCGCCGAACAGGCCGAGGCTATTATTCCAATGGTCAGGCAGGCAGGATTTACAAATTACACGATCGACCTCATCTTTGGCATCCCCGGCCAACCTGAAGAACACTGGACGGCAAACCTCGAAAAAGCTATTCAGTTCGGAGCGCCCCACCTCTCCACATATAGTCTTACGGTCGAGGAACGAACGCCTCTCTGGAAACAAGTGCAGCGGGGCATCGTGACACCTTCGGATGACGAACTAGTCGCAGATCGCTTTCTCTCTACCCTGGACTACTTGCGCCGGCATGGTTACGATCATTACGAAATCTCGAACTATGCCCTCCCCGGATACCGGTCTCAACATAACCAGTCTTACTGGCAACACAAAAATTATCTGGGATTTGGGCCGTCAGCCCACTCATTCTGGCGGAGGCCCCTCCCGCAGCCCGGCGCCTATCGCTGGGCCAACGTGCGGAACTTACGCAGTTATGAATCGCTTCTCTTACAGGGTCGGCGCCCTGTCGATTTCAGGGAAACGCTTGGCTTTGATAGATTGGCTGACGAATACATCATGCTGCGTCTTCGCACCTCAGACGGTCTGAACCTTGACCATCTGGAAAACAATTACGGCATTGATCTTCTCGTCGAAAAAATTGATGAACTGGCATGGCTTGAATCTGAAGGTTACATTTACTCCATACGAAACAGCGTGATCCGGTTAACGGATCACGGTAAACTGGTCTGTGATTCCGTCACGGCGAGGCTACTGGTAGATAACCCTTTCGAAAGCGGCAACGTCTAGGATGCCATCATGCAACAGGCGGCTCCTCCCACATCGCTATAGTCTGTCTTTTTCCGTTGTATGCGTGACCCTTTCTTCCGAATTCTCCAGCGCCCTTTCGTCGCGTTTCATTGGGCGGCTCCGCTCGTTTTCCTGGCTCTTTTCGGTTGCAACGCAGACGAAGAACTCCCCAGGCTACAGACTGATCTCCCATTCAGCAATCAGGGTACGCTTACGTTTGTGGATGCCGCCGGATCACTGATCACCTCTATAAACATTGAGATTGCAGAAGGTGATTCGGCGCGGACGCGAGGGCTGATGCAGCGACGTGATCTCGAAATGAATACGGGAATGCTGTTCGTCTTTGACCAGCCGGATACGCTCAGCTTCTGGATGGAAAACACCTTTATTCCGCTGGAGATGATGTTTGTTGCAGCCGATTCCGGGATTGTGAATATCGAACGGGCGCGTCCCTTATCGAGAGATCCTGTACGATCAATCGCTCCAGCGCAGTATGTCGTCGAAGTCAGGGCCGGATTTTCAAAGCGATTCGGCATCTCTCCGGGCGCATACATCCGTTGGAGCAGAGATGAACAGCAGATCGGGCGGTAAGTTTATTTAAAAGTGTGTTTTATTTCTTCCTGACCACTGTTTTCCCCTCCCAATGCACCGAATATTTCCACTTCTGCTTCTGGCGCTTGCCGTTGGCTGCCAAGCCGGAAAGGATGCGCCCTCTGAAACACCGGAGACTGAAGGAATAGCCTTCGACCCGGATGGCACGCTTAGCTTTACACGAGACGGGCAAACGCTTTTAACGATAGATATTGAAATAGCAGATACAGATTCGACACGAACGCGAGGTTTGATGGCGCGCTCCTCCCTACCCCCGAAAAGTGGTATGCTGTTTATCTTTGACCGGGCAGAACCTCAGAGTTTCTGGATGGCAAATACACCTCTTTCACTCGATATTTTTTTCGTAGACGCAGATTCCGAGATCGTCAATATTGCAAAATACACGAGGCCGCTTTCCCCTCAGCAAGTTTCCTCTATAGGAGCGGCCCGGTATGTTGTAGAAACACAGGCAGGAGTGGCTGATTCCTATGGCATTACCGAAACCGACCATGTTTCATGGCTGCGAAAGGAGCAGCCTTGAACGCTCGAAACCAGATCTGCCTGTCTGTTACATTCCAAATGACTCTCCACAGGCACAGGTACGCGTAGCCTGGGGATTAAAAAAATGAAAGCCCTTGCCCTCCAGACCTTCTGAAAAGTCTAGCGTAGAACCCTCAAGGTACAAATGGCTTCGCGCATCGATCACCACACGAATGCCCGCCATTTCTGTGATGCTGTCATTTTCCTGAAAGGTCGTATCCCAACCCAGGTCGTAGGTCAGTCCGGAACATCCTCCCGGCGACACAGCCACGCGAAGCATAGCCTGATTGATGTCAACGCCTTCGGTCTTCGCCGCCTGCTTTATTCTCGCAAGCGCATGTTCCGTAATTTGAATATCCATTCTCTTCTGCGTTCTTTGGATACATAGGTTTACAGCCATCACTTTGTACCCCCAGACATTTTGCTGGTTTCTGCAGCCGTGCTGGGGAGGAACACCCTTGTTGTTCCGGCAGTAATCAGTATTTGCCCCGGTCATTCCAGCACCTAGCATTTACACGCCGATTCGTTGTCTATCAACAGAATCCTCACGTCCTTTCAAGCGTTAGTACTCCCGGGACTCTTTAGATTAAGTCTAAAGAACAAGAACATGTCCATCGTAGCCATTGCACAAGCAAGCATTGCAGCAGCATTATGAGTAATTCTGAAAGCGTGTTCCTCCAGGAGGTCGCGGACAGTGACTATAAGTACGGTTTTGTAACGGACATTGACGCGGACACGGCTCCAAAAGGGTTGAGTGAGGAAACGGTACGCCTTATCTCTGCCAAAAAAGGAGAACCCGAATGGATGCTCGAATGGAGGCTCCGGGCTTTTCGACACTGGCAGACGCTTGAGGACAAATACCCGCGTTGGGCGCACATAGAATATCCTGATATCGATTTTCAGGACATCAGCTATTACTCGGCGCCCAACAACAAGCCGAAATACAAGAGCCTTGACGAGGTTGACCCCAACCTCTTGGACACCTTCGAAAAGCTTGGCATCTCGCTGCAGGAGCAGAAGCTGCTGGCCGGTGTGGCTGTAGACGTTGTAATGGACAGCGTCTCTGTCGCTACTACCTTCAAAGAGGAGCTTTCCAAACAGGGCGTCATTTTCTGCTCTTTCGGGGAGGCCATCGACGAGTTTCCGGATCTGGTACGGAAGTACATGGGTTCCGTTGTGCCCTACACAGACAATTTCTACGCTGCGCTGAATTCAGCGGTATTCAGCGACGGGTCTTTCGCGTACATACCGAAGGGCGTGCATTGCCCGATGGAATTGTCAACCTACTTCCGGATCAATGCGCAGGGCACCGGACAGTTTGAACGGACACTTATCATCGCGGAAGAAGAGAGCTATGTCAGCTATCTCGAAGGCTGCACGGCTCCCCGACGTGATGAAAATCAGTTGCACGCTGCTGTCGTTGAGATTTACGCTCACAAGAATGCCGAAGTGAAATATTCTACGATCCAGAACTGGTATCCTGGAGACCGTGAAGGAAAAGGAGGGGTCTATAACTTCGTGACAAAGAGAGGGATATGCGCAGGAGATCACTCCAAGATCTCGTGGACTCAGTTAGAAACGGGTTCTTCCATTACCTGGAAATACCCCAGCGTCATTCTCAAAGGCGACCACTCCGTAGGAGAGTTCTATTCGGTTGCCTTTACCAAAGGGCGGCAGCAAGCCGATACGGGCACGAAGATGACGCATATTGGAAAAAACACCAGAAGCACGATAATCTCCAAAGGAATTTCCGGAGGCTTTAGCAACAATAGCTACCGGGGTCTTGTCAGGATCAACAAATCGGCTGAGAACGCTCGCAACTTCTCTCAGTGCGATTCTCTCTTGCTCGGCGATAAATGCGGCGCACACACCTTTCCTTATATAGAGGTGTTCAACCCTTCGGCGCAGGTCGAACATGAGGCCACAACTTCGAAGGTCGGTGAAGACCAGATCTTTTACTGCAACCAGCGCGGGATCGGCGAGGCGGAAGCCATAAAACTTATCGTTAATGGCTTCTGCAAAGAAATCCTTGCGGTGCTGCCTATGGAGTTTGCTGTCGAAGCACAGAAGCTCCTGTCTATCGAATTAGAGGGCAGCGTTGGCTGATTGGAACGTACGTTTCAGAACCTGGCATAACGTTACTCTCAACAGCACTCACCCGAATTGTATCTAGCTAACGATTATATGTCTATACTGGAAATACAGGATTTAAAAGTACGCATCGAGGGCAAGGAGATCCTTAAAGGCGTCAACCTCTCCGTGAACCCTGGCGAGGTTCATGCAATCATGGGCCCAAACGGCTCCGGGAAAAGTACACTCGCGTCTGTACTTGCCGGACGTGAAGAATATGAAGTGACGGGCGGGGATGTTCTCTATAAGGGACATAATTTACTGGACATGGACCCGGATGAACGCGCTCGCAATGGCGTTTTTCTTGCCTTTCAATACCCGGTAGAGCTTCCTGGCGTCAGCATGACCAACTTTTTGAAGGAGGCACTCAATGCTGTCCGTGCGCATCGCGGTCTGGATGCTGTCGGCGCTGTCGAATTCCTGGGCATGATGCGGGAAAAGGCCCGCCTCGTGCAGCTCGATGCTGATCTGACCAAGCGCTCTGTTAACGAAGGTTTCTCCGGCGGCGAGAAAAAACGCAATGAGATCTTCCAACTGGCCATGCTGGAACCGCAACTTGCCATTCTGGATGAAACTGATTCCGGACTGGACATTGACGCCCTCCGCATCGTAGCAGACGGGGTGAATTCCCTACGTTCCAGCGATCGCGCTTTCGTTGTAATCACGCACTATCAGCGCCTGTTAGATTATATCGTTCCGGACTTTGTGCATGTCCTTGTAGATGGCAGAATTGTCAAGTCGGGCGATAAAGATCTTGCTCTGGAGCTCGAAGAGAGAGGATACGACTGGATTCGTGAAGAGCCGGTCGCTTCGCTGGATGAAGCAGCAGGCTTCGCCCGTGAGACCCCAACGATTGCTTAAAGCACCGCTCCGCCCTTTCAGACACAAAGCCGCTTTTTCAAGATGCTATGGCATTGTACAGGCGGTCGGTAGATCAATAACGGACTGATTTGAAAATATGGTGAACCCTTCGCCTGTAAAAACCAGTATTCGCCTGGAAGATCGCTTCATCTCAGCGTTTGAAATGCAGCAGGGGCATACGCTCAATGGCAGCAATGCTGCTGTACAGAGAATACGCGCTGAGGCCATTCAAAGCTTTGAAACACTTGGCATTCCTACACGAAAGCTGGAGTCGTGGAAATACACGAACATCGAAAAGCTGCTGCGTCATGAGTTCAGCCTCACGACCGGGCCGAGAAATGTGGAAACGCTGCACGCAAGTCTTGAATCGTTGCGCATAGGCGGCCTTGACGCGCACATTGTTGTGCTCTTGGATGGCCGGTTTTCCGCTGAGGCTTCTACTGTTGGAACCCTTCCGGCAGGCGCCATAATCTGTGGGTTTAGACAGGCAACCGAATCACATCCGGAGATCGTTAATCGGCACTTTGCCCGATATGCCGACCACCGATCGGATTCTCTCACAGCGCTCAATACGGCATTTACACACGACGGTGCTTTTGTCTATGTGCCTGATAATATAGATCTGGAACAGCCGGTGCATGTTCTTCACGTAATCAGCAGCGATGATGACGTGCTCATACAGCCCCGAAGCCTTGTTGTGACCGGTCGAAGCAGCAGGTTGACCCTCATCGAAACGCACCACAGGCTCTCAGACACCAGGACACTCACCAATGCTGTCATGGAGCTTTTCGCAGGTGAAAACGCCACGGTAGATTGCTGTCGGGTGCAGGATGAAGGTGATTCAGCGTCTCAAGTCAATAAACTGCAAGTTTATCAGACAAGGCATAGCAACGTCACGGTCAATACCATAACACTCAGCGGAGAGATTGTAAGGAACGACTTGCAGTTCATGCTCGACGCTGAAGATTGCGAGGCACACCTGTACGGCCTTTTCCTCGGAAAAGATGACATGCATGTGGATAACCATACGCTCGTCGACCACGCCAGGCCGAACTGTCTCAGCAATGAACTCTACAAGGGAGTTCTGAACGATGCTTCAACCGGCGTCTTCAACGGGAAGGTCTACGTGCATCGAGACGCCCAACAAACCAATGCTTACCAGTCTAACAAAAGCATTGTGCTGACAGATACCGCCCGGATGTACTCGAAGCCGGAACTGGAGATCTACGCAGACGATGTCAAGTGTAGCCACGGCGCGACGACGGGACAGCTTGACCGTGAGGCTTTGTTCTATCTCAGATCACGCGGATTCACGGAACGTCATGCTCGCACCGTCCTGCTTCTCGCCTTTGCTCGAGACGTGACGGATAATATAAAAGTGGACCCTCTTCGCGTCTTGCTCGATGAGAAATTGAGAGAGCGTTTTCACGACTGATGAGCGCCTTCTTTGCCTGCTAAAGGAAGACATCGGCTAATGGGAAATCAAGCCGGTCTTGTGCTATGAGTCACGGTCGAGAACCCGCTGTTAGCCCGATAAAACCATGCAAACGACCGAACTTTCTCTCCTCCAGAATGCGGGCGTGCTGCCGGATCACGCAAAAATTCGCTCCGATTTTCCAGCATTGCACCAGGAAGTGTATGGCGTGCCGCTGGTCTATCTGGACAACGCAGCCACTTCTCAGAAACCTCGCGCCGTCATAGAGCGCCTGGTACAATACTATCAGACCGAGAACAGCAATGTTCACCGGGGAGTGCATTTCCTTAGCCAGCAAGCCTCTGACGATTACGAACGCTCCAGAGATCTGATCGCACGATTTATTAATGCGCCGACTGCACGCCAGGTTATCTTCACACGCGGCACGACGGACGCCATCAATCTGGTTGCATCTTCCTACGGGCGCTCCTGTGTGTCAGCCGGGGATGAAATCATCATCTCCATGATGGAACATCACTCAAACATTGTACCCTGGCAGTTGCTTTGTGAGGAAAAGGGCGCTCGCCTCCGGGTCATTCCAATTACAGAGCGTGGAGAAATCATCTTTGAAGCATATGAAAGTCTGTTGAATGAAAAAACGCGAGTCGTTGCTATCGCTCATGTGTCCAACGCATTAGGGACTATCAATCCCGTTCGGCGTATGATCGAAACGGCGCACGCCGCAGGTGTCCCGGTGCTTGTGGATGGCGCTCAGGCCGTCCCGCATGGCAGGGTAGACGTGCAGGCTCTCGATTGCGACTTCTACTGTTTCTCCGGTCACAAAATGTTCGGGCCAACCGGCGCCGGTGTTTTATTTGGAAAGGAACAGCTTCTGGAAAATATGCCTCCCTACCAGGGCGGCGGCGACATGATTGATTCCGTGTCGTTTGAGAAAACAACTTTCAATGTCCTTCCTCATAAGTTTGAGGCAGGCACGCCCAACATTGCGGGGGTCATTGGGCTGGGGGCCGCCGTGGAGTATATGCAAACCGTCGGCCTTGACGCCATTGCATCGCATGAGCGTTATCTACTCGATTATGCGACCCGACGCCTGCTGGAAATAAACGGTTTAAGGATTATTGGCACTGCGCGCGAAAAGGCAAGCGTTGTTTCGTTCCTGATGGAGGGCGTTCATCCCTACGATGCCGGTACAGTTCTCGACAGACTGGGAATCGCTGTACGAACCGGGCATCATTGTACGCAGCCTTTGATGCACCATTACGGCATCCCTGGCACGGTGCGTGCATCTTTCGCGTTTTACAATAACGAGGAAGATGTGGACGCGCTGGTGCATGGCTTGAACAAAGTGAAAACTTTGTTTGCATAACTACCGGGCGGCGCACGCTTTCCTGACCCTGCCATCCTTCAGTAGGACGCAATTCTGAATGTCCCGGCTGCCTATGAGTACCGATTCTACCATCACAGACCGCGAGCAATCCATCATTGATGATTTCGCTGTGTTCGACGACTGGCTGGGCAAGTATGAATACCTCATTGAACAGGGAAGCAATATCCCCGTCATAGAGGATCGGTTCAAGGACGAAGCGCATCGCGTTCGCGGCTGCCAGGCGCAGGTCTGGGTTCACGCGGAACTGCGCGATGGGCTGCTTTTTTTCTCGGGGGATAGTGATGCGCAGATCACCAAGGGGCTTGTCGCTCTCCTGATACGAGTGCTTTCAGGACAACCTCCGTGTGAGGTGTCCGGGGCGCAACTCGGCTTCATTGAACAGATAGGTCTTCAGGAACACCTTTCGCCGACTCGAAAGAACGGGCTTAACGGTATGATTAAGCAGATGAAAACTACAGCGCTTCAATATTGTGAAGCAGCGCGTAACTGACAGGTCAAGACAGCAAAAGAAACCTATGGATGCTGAAAATCCGACAACAGAGGAACTCACCGAGCGCATTATTGCAGGTCTCCGTACTGTGTACGATCCTGAGATCCCGGTTAACATCTACGACCTCGGTCTGATCTATGAGATCAATATCCAACCAGACCGGACAGTTCATGTTGTAATGACGCTGACCGCGCCTGGATGTCCAGTCGCAGGTATTCTGCCGCAGCAGGTTGAGAACAGGGTAAGGGTTACACCGGGCGTCACGGATGCCCAGGTTGAGTTGACCTTCGACCCTCCCTACCATCGAGATATGATGTCTGACGAAGCCAAATTTGAACTAGGACTCCTCTAGCCTGCCAGAGAAAGACTTTCCAGGCGACGAAGCAGGTAACATAGCACTTGCAATAAATTTCCAATCAACACAAGGATAAAGCCTGAAACTTCACGGGTGCTTTCGTATCCGAATGTCGTCAGGCAACTCGTTTGTATCATCGGCCCGCAGTTCTATTCCACAGCGATCCAGCAGGCCGCCGCACATCCCCAGCGCATCCTCCAGTCCCTCGGCAAGCTTATCCTCGACGATCCCTTTCCTGATCCGGGCAACCACATCTGCCCATTCTTCTTCCGCTACCTGTTTGTTGATCCCGGCATCGCCCAGCACTTCAATTCGGTGTTCAAATAAAGAGATGAAAATGAGGATGCCAGTCCTCTCCCGCGTACTGAACACCTCTTCCAGAACGAACGCTTCCATAGCGCGAAGATGCACCATCTCCACCATTCGTCGCTCCCCTGCCAGAAAACGCTTGAAAGGTGGAATCACCATCGCTAGTACTGCTCCAAGCGTACCCGCCATAAGCGCAAGAAAGGCCGTCCCCCCACCTGAATAAAGCCAGGCCAGGCTCCACCCATGATAAAACTGAAATATGAACACGGAAGCAGCGAGCGCCAGCAAAGCAAAGATAGAGGCGCCCCGCCAGACTGCTGCGTCATAACGGTCGCTGCGCTGCACCACATAGGGTACGATCTCTCCCGACGTGCGCTTTTCTGCGCGAGCAACCGCTTCGCGTATTTTTTCCTGTTCGGCGCTGGAGAACAATGCGTCCATAGAATTCAGAACCGCATAACTGGTTTTTCTGATCGCGTTTTGGTCAAGCTGTATTATACACCTGGCAGCGTCCCTGCTTCGGTATCAGGCATGGTCAAAGCGCCCATCAACCGGGACAGAGCCGCTGGCCCACCGCTGGATCTGACCATTGCTTCCGAATGCCAGATCGATTCTCCCGAGACGTACGCCTCCCCACCCTACCTGATGAACAATAGTGGTCCTGGAATCGGAGTGCGCAAAAACATCTGGATGATTCATGAACGTATGGGTATGTCCGCCGAGAATCAAATCGATCTCAGGGACCTCCCGCGCCAGTATGGTATCGCTTATCTGGTCGTCGCCGTATTTGTACCCCAGGTGAGAAAGACAGACAATCAGGCTGCACCCCTGACGGCGCAGTATCTCGACCGTCTGGCGGGCTGCTTCTATGGGATCATGGTATGCAACCCCTTCGTGGAGCGCAGGCAGAACCAGCCGCTCAAAGCTGATCCCCAGTCCAAAAATCCCAACCTTTAAAGGCCCGAAAGAGCGCGTCGCATACGAACGAATGCGTCCTTCCAGAGGCGACTGTGTTACGTCATAGTTGGCGGAAACAAACTCAAAGTCTGCATAGGGCAACATGGCTGCAAGTCCTTTCACCCCATTGTCGAAGTCATGATTGCCCAGGGTAGCAAAGTCGTATCCTATCATAGACATCGCTTTGAACTCGATCTCGCCGTGGAAGAAGTTGAAATAGGGCGTTCCCTGGAAGATGTCGCCGCTATCCACGAGCAGAACGTGCCGGTTTTCGCGCCGAATCTGCTCAATCAAGCTCTTGCGTCGCGCCACACCACCCAGCCCCTGAAGCCTGCCTCCATCCATCGGAAAAGGATCAATGTGCGAATGGGTGTCATTAGTGTGTAGAATGACCAGTCGCGTCTCTCCCGCTGCTATCGCAGAAGCAGGAAGAAGCGCAGCGCCTGCTGAACCGGCGGCGAGCGCTGTGATAAAACGACGGCGATTCATGGAGAATCTCTGTTTTGTCCTGATGAGGTGCTACGCACCCTGAACAAATGGCTGTTTATTTTGGCGCCGAGTCGCCTTCAGGTATTGTAATGCGACCATCGATGCGCATATCGACGGCGCCCTTCCTGCGAATATACTGAACGAACGCATCCCGCAGAAGCATACTGGTTTCTGTACGAGCTTCCGGCTTCCATAGCGCCGGCATGTTTCCACCTCCGTCAGCCAGATAGTCCGAGGTTGCGAG
>CBDUBU010000002.1:0-50858 GCA_965365465.1 uncultured Rhodothermaceae bacterium | reverse complement strand
GCCGAGGTGCTCACAAAGCCTTCCGCATCTGCCCGCGCCTTCCTGAATCAGCGCCGCAGGTGGGCTTCCAAAGGCTTGCACTACCCTGGTTTGAGCCTGGCAATGGTTCTCTTCGCAGTCTATGGCTTTTACCTGTTGCTGGGATGGGGGCTATGCACCGCCGCTTTTTTTCCTTCCGTGCGCCTGCCGCTCGTCGCTGCGCTGGGGATCAAGATGGCGAGCGAAGCCCTCGTGCTTGCGCCTGCCGCCGCCTGGTTCGGGCGGCTCCAGCTCCTGAGCTACTTTTTACCGGCGCAGATTCTCCATATCCCATACATTCTCTTCTGCCCGGCGGCAGCCGTGCTGGGCGGCTTCCGGTGGAAGGGCCGCGACATAAAGCAATGATTCCTTTTCTCGCCACGTACCTCCCGCGTTTCTTCGGACGCTGGTTTCCCGACCTGCTCTGGCGCGTCCCGACATCAAAGCGTGTGCTTTACCTCACGTTCGACGACGGCCCCACGCCCTCGATGACCCGGATCTTGCTCCACCTTCTTTCCCAGCACGATGCAAAAGCTACCTTCTTTCTCGTAGGAGAGCAGGCAGCCCGGCATCCGCAACTCGTACAGGACATCTTTCAGGAAGGCCACACCATCGGCAATCACACCTATACCCATCCGGACGCATGGCGCACTCCCCCGGCACAGATCATTACGGAACTGGAGCAAACGACTTCACTTCTTGAAGATTGCATCCAGCAGCCGATTCGCTGGATGCGTCCCCCTTACGGCAGGTTCTCAAGTGGTATGCGCACCTGGTGCAGATCGCACGAACAACAGATGACGATGTGGGACGTGATGCCGGGTGACTACCGGAATGGCATGACGCAAGACAGCATGGAAAAACTGATCCTGAAGGCAACCCGCCCCGGCTCCATTCTGGTTCTTCACGATAACCCGAAGGCGTTGCGCGTCACCCCCGGTGTTCTGGAGACGGTGCTGCCACAATTCAAAGCAGAGGGCTGGGAATTTGCCGCACTGTAGCCCGGCGCCCTTGAGCACGTTCAGCCCAACGCCTCTTCCGGGGCCTCGATACGTTCAGCCGTTTACCGCTCAGAGCTTGCAACGCCCAGAACTGCTGCTTATCGGTCAACTGTGAGCGCTCTAGCTTCCCGTTGAGATGTGGCGAGCGCGGTAGGATCGGGCGAAACTTGATGTGGCGCCGATGGAATGCATCTTGAAAGACTTGACCAAAGAACTCCGCGCCCCGATCCGTCTGCACGCGCTGGATCGGAAAGTAGAACTCCTCGAGCATCCGCCGTTTCAGCGAGTTGGTTTCGGGTCTGGACAACCTACTCCATTGAAACGATGTTTGTGATCCCCCACTTTATGATGACGCTGGAGGTGGATCCGCAACGTAATCCGTCCCGACGACAACCTCCAATGCCCCCGGCAACGCGGTAAAAACGACTGGATCGTTGGTGAGAAGTTCGCCGTCTACGTTGAACCACATACCTGGAACGGAAGCTATTTCGGCCCGGCGCACCTTGCGGTACAATACCTGTGGGCTTTCCAGATAGTTGCCTGCCACCACCCTCGCCGCCAGTCCCGTAAGCTCCAGCGCCGAGCCGGCCTTGATGATGACCAGATCCAGCAGTCCGTCTTCCGGATTGGCGAGCGGCGCTACCGGCTTGCCTCCTGCCGCCGTACGCCCGTTTCCCAAGATGATGTTGACGGCCTCAACCCTTTCCAACTCCCCGTCATCACAGCGCAGATAGGTCTGATAGTCTTTCATGTCCGGCATGACCGTTACGGCGCCAACCAGATAGGCCAGTGGACCCCAGGTTGCCTTTAATTCCGGCGTTAGCGCCTCGTTCATCTGCCCGCTAAAGCCTCCGGCAGCCACGTTGATTCCATACTTCGTCTTGTCCTGAAACTGAACCTGTATAAGGTCAAGTTTCCTTACCTGACCGATTTCCAACAGGGCAACCGCATCACGGGGATCGTTTGGGATGGCTAGCGTCCGGGCCAGATCGTTTCCTGTGCCCAGTGGAATCAAGCCAAACCGGACCTTTCTGCCGTAGCGCATGATCCCATTAACCACTTCATTGACCGTGCCGTCTCCACCCGCCGCCACGATGACATCACACCCGTCTGCAAGCGCTTTTTGTGTCAGATCCGTGCAGTGACCTGCTTCAAGGGATTCCTGATAGGTAAAATGATCCCTCCCGGAGAGAACGGTTTTCAGACGCTCGAACTGCTCTGCCGAACCGGCTCCCGGGTTGACAATGATAGCAAACCTGGTTTCTGTTTTCTGCATACCTATCCGCCGGGTTGTTGCAATCTAGCCCTCCCTTTCAAGGTACACAAAACCTGTTTGCCGAACGTGAAATTGTGTTCCGTTACAAAGACATCAAGATTAGCGCCTTGCTGCACCAGCCTGCTCCCGCATTTTCAGTCAAGCCACCGGGGATGCGGTTTTTTCTCGCGCCAGGCCGGATGCATCTGTGTATACACGCCGGGTCGTAACCGCAAGTCCAGCCAGACCTGCAAGAATCAGCAAAACCGAAATAACCTCAGCCTGGGTGACTGTCATACCCAGAAGATCAAAGGTGTTGTTTACCCGGATTTGCTCGATCAGAAACCGCTCGATTCCTGCGAATACCAGATACAACGAGAACAGCCATCCACTCCGAAAAGGATGCTTCCGCAAAGCCCAGAGGGCTGCAAAAAGCAGAAGCGACATGGCAAATTCGTAGAGCGGCGCAGGATACACACCCGGCTCCGGGATGTGTACGTTCAGGATGTTTCTCGGGTAGGTTTCAGCCCACAGCCATTTTGGGAGCCAGTCTGGTTTGGCGCTCATGTTGCTGGCGATGCCCCAGTCCCCATCTCCTGCCAGATGGCAACCGATGCGTCCGATGCCATAGCCAATGAGCAGTCCTGGAGCCACTGCATCCGCAAACGTCCAGACCGGAATCCCTTTCTTGCGAACGTACCATGCGAGCGCAAAGCCTGCTACGATTAACCCGCCGTAAAACGTAAACCCGCCCGTGGAGAACAGCATACCCAGGGGGTCTCTGGCAAAGGCGCCCAGATTTTCGAGGATGTGGAACAGCTTTGCTCCCGCGAAGCCGGAGACAAGCGCCAGAATGGTCACGGTCCCAACCAGCACCGAAGGGCTTTTCTGCTCTGTAGGGTTTCGGCGGCGGGAGCCTTTTTCCCCAGCGGCCGACACCCGAATGCTGTCGATCCGTCCGGCTGCATGAAG
Source organism: uncultured Rhodothermaceae bacterium (assembly GCA_965365465.1). Classification (GTDB taxonomy): domain Bacteria; phylum Bacteroidota; class Rhodothermia; order Rhodothermales; family DASSAV01; genus CBDUBU01. The sequence continues at coordinate 47,612 of CBDUBU010000002.1, read as the reverse complement.
GCGCTCCAGTTCTTTTCCCAATAGCCAGGCCGCCGTCAGAACCGCGGCGGCAACCATAGCGCCGAAGGAATAAATCGGAAGTGGAAAGTTGACGCCAAAAAGATCTCGAAAAAGATCACTGATGCGAGGATACATACATTCGGATAGCGCTTGACAGGAAGGCAGTAAACATCGGGGATTACTTGATGGGTCAACGTGGCAATTTTCTCAAAGTTCACCGGGCTTCCGGGTGATCCGGTCGCGCAGGAAAGCACTCAGCGCATTGAAAGGCACCTTTACTTCGTCACGGGCATCCATGCGCCGCACCGTAGCAATTTGCGAACCGAGTTCATCATCTCCTACAACAAGCGTAAACCGCGCATTCTGGCGATTGGCTTCGCGCATTTGCGCCTTCATGGAGCGCCCTTTCAGATCCAGAGCCACCTGAAAACCACTATCGCGCAGGCGCTGTGCTTCTCCGAAAGCCCATCGTATAGCCTCGTCCCCAATTGCAGCCATGAACACGTCCGGCGCAGGCGATTCCGGAAGCGCAATGTCCTGGGCGGCGAGCGCCAGGAACAAGCGTTCTATCCCGGCGGCGAAACCCACGGCAGGAACCGGCGTGCTGCTCCCCAATTCCTGCGCCAGCAAGTCGTATCTGCCGCCGCCCGCCAGCGCGCTCTGCGCGCCCAGATTCGGGCTTTCCAACTCAAAAGCAGTGCGCGTGTAGTAATCCAGCCCTCGCACCAGATAAGGATCCTCCTCGAAGCCGATCCCGAGGTCGTTCAGCAAGGTTTTCACCTCGTCATAATGGGCGCGGCTTTCGGCATCAATGAATTCTGTCAGAACCGGCGCGTTTTTCAGCAGGCGCTGCTCCTCCGGATCTTTGGTATCGAGAATGCGCAGCGGATTTGTCTGTAGCCGCTGCCGACTGGTTTCGGAGAGTTTCCCGGCATGAGGTTCCAGGTATGCCTTGAGCGCTGCCCGGTAGTGGGGGCGGCTTTCTTCATCTCCAAGTGTATTGAGCCTGAGCTTCGTTTCCTTGATGCCGAACATTCTGTACACCGTCATCATAAGCGCGATGATTTCAGCATCGGCGCGGGCATCAGTTGCGCCGATCACTTCCGCCCCAAACTGATGAAACTGGCGGTAGCGTCCTTTCTGAGGCCGCTCCGCGCGGAAACACGGGCCTATGTAAAATAACTTTTGCGCGCCTCCTTTTTGATCCAGATGGTGCTGTAAATAGGCGCGCATGACGGGGGCCGTTATCTCAGGGCGAAGCACGTACTGGGTATCGCCGCGCTCGAAAGCAAACATCTCCTTCGTGACGATATCCGTCAGTTGACCCACCCCCCGCGCAATGAGTTGCGTGGGTTCCAGAATCGGGGTCCTGATTTCCCGGAAGTTGAACCTACGCATGACCTCCCCGATGCCCTGCTCTATGAAGCGCCAGGCAGGCGAACCGGCTACCTGTACCCCATCTGAAACCGAGCCGTCAGGTAGAATATCAAACGTACCTTTTATATTCTGGAAAGCAGTTTTCACAAATAGGATACCGGATATTTGAACGCAGTTGCGGCGGCGCTTCTGTTCCGCGAACTGGAGCACTTTCTCTGGACCGAGAAACATTCCTGCAAGAAAGCCCTGCCCGAATGCTTTAAGGCTCCAGCAACTGAGACTCTCCTTCTTCGAAAATGGCAAGAACCTCTTCCCCGCTTCTGGCATTGAGAAGACGGGCGCGGAATTGATCGCGGTTCATCAGGCGGGAGATACGACTCAAGAGTTTGATATGCTGCGATTTGGCCGCCTCGGCGCCGACGAGCAAGAAGAGCAGGCGCACCGGCTTGTTGTCTATGGCTCCAAAATCTACCGGTTTCTCTGTGATCGCAAAGGCGGCGACGGTATCAAGTACAGCCGGCGTTTTTGCATGGGGCAACCCCAAGCTCTTTCCGACTCCGGTTGACATCACCTTCTCGCGGTCAAAGACGGCTTCCCGTACACCCTGTAAATCTTTCACCGCACGGTTTCCTTTCAACAGATCTACCAGATTGCCGACGACCTCCTCTTTGGTTTCGCCTGGAAGCCCGACACGAATGGTTGAAGGAGTAAGTAATTGATATATCTCCGCCACACTCGTCGATTGCATAATCGTTAAGCCAAACCTGAAAGGTACAGTAAAGGCGAATCCGGCCCGCGCCGCATATCCGCACTACCCGATTCACAAATCCTCTGCCTGAAAAGGGTCAGCCAGAGCGCTCCCCTGTGGTAACATCACAGTTGGTTAATATAATGCGGCAGTTACTGCGTTACAAAACCAATCTGGTGTGCAGGCCAACCATGATCCGCCCGCCCTCAGCCCCATAACGCGCTCTGTCAGTGGGCGCGTTTCTCTTCCGCCTTCCGTAAGCGATCCAGCACCATTCTCATATCCTCCGGCAGCGGCGCCCCGAACTCCATATACGTTCTGCTATGTGGGTGCAGGAATCCAAGCGTACGGGCATGAAGCGCTTGCCGGGGAAGCAATTCGAGCAGGTTGCGAAAGAACGCACGCTGCTTGCCTGATGCAGCCTCATTACGCAGGGTCCTGCCGTCATAGATCGGATCGCCCATGACCGGATGCCCGATAGACCTGGCATGAACCCTTATCTGGTGTGTCCGTCCGGTTTCGAGGCGAAATTCCAGCAGAGACGTATGCGTCATTGCCTCAAGAGTCTGGTAGTGTGTAACCGCACGTTTTCCGGCTTCCGGCTGGACGACAGCCATTTGCTTTCGATTGCGCGGATCTCGCCCAATGGCCCCTTCTATACGTCCGGCTTCCGGCGAGGGGATGCCCCATACAATAGCCTGGTAGCTGCGACTTATGGTATGTTTCTCGAACTGCGCGGCTAGTCTCCGATGGGTAACGTCATCTTTGGCAACGACCAGCAACCCGGAGGTGTCCTTGTCCAGCCGGTGTACGATGCCGGGACGGATGGAAGGGTCTGCGGGATTGGAGGGAACGGCATTCAATACCGAAAGCCCTACGTCCTCCTCATCCAGGTCATCTACATCCTGCACCGTGATGGCGTGACCGCCCACATGGTAAAGCAGCGCATTTACCAGGGTCCCGGTCTGGTTGCCATGCGCCGGATGCACAACCATTCCGGCAGCTTTGTTGACTACGATCAGAAAAGAATCTTCATAAACAATATCAACTGGAATGTTTTCAGGCTTTGCCTCCGCAGGAGGCGGGCGCAAAAGGCGACATATGATCTCATCGCCGGCCTGCACGCGATACGACACCTTGTCTACAATAACACCGTTTACCTGCACCTGACTGTCCCTGATTCCCTGCTGCACCTTGGCGCGGGAGGCATTCGGCAAGAAACGGGTTACATAGACATCCAGACGAGCGTCCTCTTTGTAGCCTGGCGGAACGTTCAGCCGGATGATCCACTCGTCGTCGTGCTGTTCAACAGGAATCATCGCGGATCAAGTAGAAGGTGATAAGCTCGAATGGTATGGCCGCCGAAAAAACGGCTCACGAGGTTGCCGGCATACGGGTTCCTGTGAGACTGTCCGGCAAGCAGGAAAGCAGCTTCAGCAGGATTCCTCTTAAAGCTCGCTTCTCATGGATTATTCTGCGGGTTTTGCACCTTATTTTGCGGTTTATTGCGGTTTTTCGTTCAGGCAAAATGGCCTTGACGGGGTCAAAAAGGGGGTTTTGCGGTTTCTGCGGTCCAAAACGAAGTTTCGCGCCCCAAGCCGCTTTATTTCTCTTTCGCATCGCTTTCTTGCATGGTTTGCCGGGTTGGAGGTGGGGCAGCGTTGCGGGCCTGCCTCTCTCATAGCATAGATGCTTCCCTTTGTTCAGCATGACAGCGCCTTTCATAATGGCTATATATCCTCTACCGAAGTGTCATCCTGACGAGCGGCTACCGCCGCCTGCCCGTTTTGCAGAACCTCCACGCGAGGAAGGATCCCCGAGGCTGAGGAATGCCGGAACGTGAGCGCTCCTTCCTGTTGTCGGGATGATAAGGGTGAGGGAGGGCGCCATGTCCTTAAGCTTTGTTTCCTTGCTCTTTGTGTCATTAGCAGGGAAGGATCTATGTTTTTAAGTTTGCAGGGGTTTTCGGCAAGAAGGTATGCTCTGGCGCGGCGCTACCTTCAACGCAGCGAACCGTTTCCGAAGATAGAAATCGGTTCTCAGGCAGAACAGGTTATTCCGGCAACCTGCCCGGTTTGCGACGGCTGACGCGCCTAGAGACGCGGAGGGGAACACGGGTTCGTCTAGGAGAGGAAGATCCGCAGGGTTCGTGACAACAGAGAGGGGTGTCATACCGTCTCCATGAAACGCGCTATGGCATCCAGGGCGGCTGTTATCTCATCGGAACTATTATAGTACGTGGGTGAAAAGCGGATCATCCGTTGCCGAACCGAAGCGACGATACCGTGTTGTTTCAAATAGTCAAAAAGCGCTTCAGGGTCCGAATGCTTTGCCGTTATGATCCCTGACCTGCTTTCGGGCGCGTCAGAGCCATAGCATTCCATGCCGAGGCGTTCGAGTCCCTGTCGGAGAAGGCCGGCATTACCAAGCACCTGCTTTTCGCACCATGCGGCGCCTGCCTCGAAGTATAGCTTCAGCGCTGCGTGCAATGCAGCGATACCCATATCGTTCAGCGTTCCAAGCCTGTACTTTGTTGCATCTTTGTGGAACTGCAACTTGTACTCGAAGAAGTTATCCCAATCGACAGGCCCATGCATCCATCCCGCCGCCGGGATCAATTGCTCCTGCATGGCTTCGCTTGCATACAAAAAGCCTGTACCCTGGGTAGCCATCAACCATTTCTGCCCGCCACACGCCAGAAAATCGACTCCCGAAGCCTCCACATCGAGTTGGAGCGCTCCAAGCCCCTGGATGGCATCTACTGAAAGGATCACCCCTCGATCCCGGCACAGCCTGGAAATCTCAGCCAGATCTGCCCGAAACCCTGACAGGAACTGCACCCAGCTTACCGAGAGCAAGCGCGTCCGTGGCGTGAGCGACTGCTCGATGTCGTTCACTGCAAAGACGCCTTCCCGGTGAGGAATAAAATCTACAGCCACCCCACGCCGGTTGAGATCGAGGAAAGGATAAACGTTTGCAGGAAACTCGCAGGCAGGAATCGCAATCCGGTCTCCCGGTCTCCAATCGATGCCATGAGCCAGTACATGAAGGGCAGTAGTGGTGTTTGGCATGAACTCCACGCATTTCTGGTCAGCGCCGAGAAGCCGGGCGATGTATGCGCGTGTTTCCTCTACCACAGGGAGAAAATCGTAATAATTCTCGATGTTGGTCACGCTCCTCTGGGTCAGGTATGCATTGACGGAATCAACAACCCTGACGCTCAGAGGACTGGTCGCGGCATGGTTCAGGTAAATGGTATGCTCCGTGTGGGGGAACTGGGTCCTTAATTCCTCAACCGTCATCCCTTCACAGATCTGATTTAGCAATGCCTTCCGCTACCTTTTCCGCCGCCTCTTCCTGTTCCTCCTGATCCGCTTCCGGCTCCTCCTGTTGTGCCTCGGCGGAAGGATCGTAATGGAGTTCGATGCAGATGGGAAAGTGATCCGAACCGTAGTACGGCAGGCGGCTCATGGAAACCAGCTTGAAATGGTCTGAATGAAAAACATGATCCAGCGGATAACGGAGAAAAGGATACTTCGCATGGAAAGAATTGTACATACCCCGTCCGATACGAGGATCCAGCAGCCCGCTTATCTTCTGAAACAAATGGGTCGTATGCGACCATGCTACATCGTTCATGTCTCCGGCGACGACAGCAGGTTTGTCCAGTCCCTTCACCTCCTTCCCCACCAGCAAGAGTTCTGCGTCTCTTTCGGTTGTGTCTTTGTCTTCTTCCGGGTAAGGCGGTTTGGGATGCATTCCATAAAACTGGACCACGACGCCGGAAGCCAAGCGGAACGAAGTCTTTATGGACGGAATATCCTCCTCCATAAGGCACCGGATCTCCGGCTCGATGAGCGGGAGACGAGAATAAAGCAACATGCCATACGTATTCTCAAGGGGCTTTTTTACCGTACAGGTATAAGTCTTTTCCAGAGCGCGGAGGTTTTTCTCCCACCAGGCATCGGTCTCGACGCACAGGATAAGGTCGGGATTGCTTTTTCCGGCAATCTGGAGAAATCCCTCTGCATTCCGGTTCGACATCAACACATTGGCAATCAGCAGCGTGAAGGTCGCATCCGGAGAAGATCCAGTCTCTGCGTCATGCACCTGACAGGACGCCATCGGCGTGTAGGGATACATTCGGCAGCCCTGATAAATCACACAGAGCACGAGAAGACCGAAAACAAGATCGAGCGACGGAAGGGCAGGATTTCTAACGAACAGGTAGCTGAAGGCTACAAGCGCGCCACCTATAGCAATCTGGCTTCGTGGAAAATCAAAAATCCGGATCCACCACTCATCACGACGGAAAAACGGGGTAATCGTAGCGACTATAAAAAAGACTGCGAGCAGCGCCAGAAAAAGGATCATGGGGGCTTATTTTTCAGGCTCGCATAAACTGCTTTCCGGCCATCTGCCGCACCAGACCTTTGAACTCCAAGCCAAGCAGGTAGACAAGCGCCGTAGAGGCATCTACGCAGGTATTAAGGCATAACGTATCGATATGAAGCGGTTGATCGCTCAATGCCTCAAACAACTTCTTTTCGATGTCATTCAGTTTGAGATCAACCAGGCTCCCGACATCTGAAGCCGACGCGCGAGGAACGCTTGCGGGGTTCAATTCCGCCAGGATGTCGCCGATAGAGTTTACGAGCTTCGCATGTCCATCCCGGATGAGTCGATTGCTGCCCTCGCCGGCTTTGCTGTGAATCAACCCAGGTATGGCGAACACTTCTCGGTTCTGCTCCAGGGCCAGCCTTGCCGTAATGAGGGCGCCACCCGATGCATAGGCCTCCACGACCAGCGTGCCCAGGGAAAGCCCGCTGATGATCCGGTTTCGCTTGGGGAAATTAGGCGCATCCGGATTTGACCCGAGCGGATACTCGGAGAGTACTGCCCCCTGCTCAGTTATCGCTTTTGCCAACCGTACATGGCTGGAAGGATAAATGCGGTCTACGCCAGACCCAAGCACAGCGAGGGTGCGCCCCCCTGCTTCAAGCGCCCCTGCGTGCGCGGCGGCATCGATGCCATAAGCGAGACCGCTTACGATCGTGTAGCCTTCCCTTGCAAGCTCCCAGGCAAAGTCATGCGCGACCCGCCGGCCGTAATCTGTTGCACGACGGGTCCCAACGATGGCAATGGCACGGTCATCCGCCTCTGTGATAGCGCCTCGCTTCCACAAGAGGGCAGGCGGATCGTAAATCTGGCTCAGCAGACGCGGAAAGCCTCGGCTTCCTACGGATAGAAGGTCTGCTCCAACCTTTCTGGCGCGGGAGATCTGTGTTTCTACAGCCTCTTTCACATTGATGCCAGCGATAGCATCCGCTGTCTGAGGGCCTACGCCGGGGGCCTCGGACAGCGCACGCCGCGAGGCCGCCATTACTGCGGCAGGCGAGCCGAATCGCGCCAGCAAAGCGCGAATACGTCCAGGCCCGACTCCGGGGACCAGTGAAAGTGCAATGAGCGCGCGCTCTTCATCCTCATCTATACCGGCTCCGTCGGGGAAAAGGGAAAGCTCCATGTCTGTGAAAAGGAAACCGGTTGATGCGTCACACTGGTTACAAGCCTGTCTCAAATGTACTCCTAATCGTCAGGAAAGCGCAACCGGAGTTTGCTGCTTAACGCCTAGAGATCACTCTCTGCGTGCGCTTCTTCGACGCATTGCCATAGCGCCCTGCGCAGCGGCTCCAGACCGATCCGGGCAACAGCGCTGAGCGGGAACAGTTCGATGTCTGGAGGAAACTCCTTTTTCACTTTCGCTGAGATTGCCTCTCTTTCTTGTTCGGGGAGCAGATCCATCTTAGAGAGCGCCACAAGGCGCGGTTTGTCAAGGAGTTCAGGGTTAAACGACTCCAGTTCATTCAGCAGCGTTCGGTATTCCTGCACCACATCTTCGCTCGTAACTGGAATTACCAGCAGAAGCACGGCGTTCCGTTCGATGTGCTTCAGAAACCTCAACCCCAGTCCCCTGCCCTCATGCGCTCCTTCGATGATGCCCGGCAGATCAGCCATTACAAAGGACTGATACTCGCCGACGTACACTACTCCCAGAGACGGTTCCAGGGTCGTGAAGGGATAATCAGCAACACGAGGGCGAGCAGCAGACAGCGTTGAAATCAGCGTGCTCTTTCCCGCATTTGGAAACCCTACCAAGCCGACATCGGCCAGCAGCTTCAGCTCCAGCGTGATTTCTTTTTCTTCTCCAGGTTCTCCGGGCTGTGCAAAGCGAGGAGTGCGGCGCGTGGATGATTTAAAAAAAGCATTTCCTTTGCCGCCACGCCCTCCCTGAGCCAGCACCAGCCGCTCTCCCGGCTGGAGCGCCTCTCCGATTATCTCGCCACTTTCCGTATACCTGGCTACCGTCCCCATTGGCACGCGAAGCACGATATCTTCTCCGTCCTTTCCCTTTTTGTTCGCGCCGCTGCCTTGCTCACCGTTTTGCGCAAAGTGGTGCCGGTTGTACCGTAGGTCCAGCAAGGTGTACAGTTGCCGGTCAGCCTCTAGAAGAATCGACCCTCCTGCTCCTCCATCGCCCCCAGACGGGCCTCCTTTAGGCTCGAATTTCTCTCGCCTGAAAGCAACGGCTCCGGCCCCCCCTTTACCGCTGCGAACCGTAATCGTGACATAATCGACGAATTTCATTCTTGCTTGCTCATTTTTAGTGCTCCGGACAGGTAAACGTTCTGTATCTGTCGGGGTTTTCGGTCAATACAACCGCACCTGAATTGGAACGAATGCGTCGTATGGTGTATGTTTGGCGCCTTGTATACTTCTCACCTCTTGTTCTGACCCCTCTTTTGAAACACGTTACAATTTACACCGATGGCGCGTGCAGCGGAAATCCGGGTCCCGGCGGATGGGCTGCGCTGCTCAAGCATGGCGCACACGAACGGGAACTATCGGGCGCAGAGCCGCTCACCACGAACAACCGTATGGAGCTGACGGCTGCGCTGGAGGCGCTAAAGGCGCTCACGGAACCCTGCAAGATTTCCATTTTTACGGACAGCGCATATATGCTCCGCGCATTCACCGAGGGCTGGCTTGAACGGTGGCAGCGCAACGGATGGAAAACCGCAGCAAAAAAACCCGTCGAAAACAGGGATCTGTGGGAATTGCTGCTCAAACACACCTCCCGACACCATATTCAATGGATCAAGGTAAAGGGACATGCCGACGACGAACTCAACAACCGCGTTGATCGCATGGCGGTTAGCGCCATGAAGCAGTTTAAAGTCTGATCGCGCTCAAATAGCAGCGGCGCCGCGCCCGGAGAGCGCTTCTACGAACGCATCTATAAACGCGGCTGCCTGAGAACGCCGAACCTCCACCACCACGCTCGTCACGTCCGTATACTGTGTTTCTGCAACGATGGCATCGAAGCGGCCTATCGTATGCATGGCAGGCGAGGTATCCGCATAATCGAATGTCAGGGAAACGGGAAGACGAACCACATGCTGCTCAATGGCGCCTTCGTCAAGCACGGCTGAAGCGGCCTCTCCGTAAGCCCGGATGAGGCCGCCGGTTCCAAGCTTGACGCCCCCGAAATACCGGGTCACCACCACCAGTGTGTTGGTCAAAGCGCGGGCATCGATCTGCCGCAGGATAGGCGCTCCGGCCGTCCCGGAGGGCTCACCGTCATCATTGTACCGGAAAACGGCGCCCTCCGGCCCCAACCGGTACGCCGTACAACGATGGGCGGCGCTGAATTCTCGCCGCTGTATGAGATCTATCTCCGCGCCGGCTTCCTCTTCAGAGATCACTGGAATTGCTTCAGCGATGAAACGAGACCCCTTAACTTTAATCTCCGTGCGCGCCCGTGTTGCAAGAGCAAGGTATGTGTCAGACATATCCTGAAAGGTTCCATGCCTGCCGCATATGATTCAACACACGGTTTGTTCTGTGCCGTGATGGATCGGCAGCATTCTGTTTTGCAGGAAAGCCGGAACGGCAAAACGAGAAAACCGTTCAGCAAGCTTCCGCCTGTGAGGCCGTCAGGTAAGGCATTGACAGGATTTCCCCAACCTCAGGGCGGTTTTCGACCGTCCGCACAGAAGCATCTCTTACCATGAACAGCGGGAAAGAAGCCATACGGGCAATTTGTTCGCTCTCGCTGCCGAGCGGTAGTTGCTCTTTCCCGTGCTGACCATGCGATCCGAGAACGATGAGTTGTATGTCGTTCCGCTCCGCATAGGCCGGTATCTCATCAGAGGGACGGCCCTGTGCGACGTGCAGATCGGCGGGAACGTCCGGCCCCTCGGTCTCATCGAGAAGCTGTTGCAGTTTCTGTTTCACGCAGGTCACCAGTGTCCCGTAGTCCTGAGATACATCGAGGCATCCGTTAGCCGAAAACGCCGGCGGCGCTTCGATGACGTGCAGCAACTCCAGGCGGGCATTGTAAAGCCGGGCGAGTTGTTTTCCGTACCACACCGAAAGGGCTGAATAGCCTGAAAAATCGACAGGGGCCAGGATGCGCCGCACCAACCCGGGAAACCTGCCGCACCGAAGCCCGACTGCAAAAACGGGGCATGACGCCTTCTGGACAACCTGCTCAGTCGTACTGCCTGTAAGCAGATAGTTCATCCCGCTTGCGAGGAAACGGTTTGCGCCTGCATCTCCGTGAGCGCCCATCACAATCATGCCGGCGTGATGCTCACGCGCATATGCGAGAATCGCCTGCGCTGCTTCCTGGCCTTGTTCCATAACCCGGTGCAGGGATACGCCGGGCAACGAGGCCGATTTCGGGCTGTTGCCGTTATGGACAGGCTTGATCGAGATCGACGCAGGACAGGAATCCAGCCGGAATGAAGCAGTAGCCTCATCCCGGACCCCTTCTATGACATGCATCAGATGCAATTCGGCCTGGAAATGCTCGGCAAGTTGATAGGCGTGCAGAAGGGCCGCCTGCGCGCACATGGAGAAGTCAGTCGGTACCAGAATCGTTTTTATAGCACGCATTACGCTCCCAGGCTATACCGGCGGCAAGAAACCTGCGCCGGCCTTCAACATTTGCCCTTCAAAACCGCTTATATCATTTGAAAGGCTCATGACCTTCTTCAGGCTTACGGACTATAGGTACGAAAGCGTCAATCAATCTCCTGCCAGACTTCCCCGCACGCGCATGTAAGCGATCCGCCTCACACGGCGTAAGGGATTTGCCCACACGAAAATCAGTTTGTTTGCTGGAAGATGCTTGCAAAGTTTCTTTGCGGATAGCTGCGGTTAAAATCAGGGTTGCCTATTTTCCCTGCGAAATCCGAGCACAAACCCTTTCGATCTATGCAAGCCTTCATTGCACTGCCAACGGTAGGAATCCTGGGCGGTGGACAATTGGGCCGGATGACGGCCCTGGCAGCCATCCGTATGGGGATACAGATCCGTTTTCTGGTTCCCGAACCGGCCGGCCCCATTGACGGACTCGGCGCCACAACTGTCGCTGACTGGACAGACAAGAACGTGCTGCGAGCTTTCGCTTCCGGGTGTACGGTCGTAACTGTCGAAAGCGAATGGGCGCCCGCTGACTTGATGGCAGATGTCCTTCCGCCGGAAACCGCTCTCTGGCCCTCCTCGCTCACGATTAAGACCATCCGTGACAAAGGCGTTCAGAAGCAGTGCTTGCGCGAAGCAGGACTTCCCATTCCGGATTATGCGCTATGCAAGACCCTGGATGAGGCCGAAGAGGCTGCTGCGAGATTCGGATATCCGGTTCTCTTTAAACAACTGCGTGGCTCCTACGATGGATACGGCAATGCCACTGTGGAAGGCGTGGAAGGCTTGCAGCCCGCCTGGACCCGCCTCGCAGCAGAAGATGGGTTGCTCGTGGAGGCATGGGCGCCATTCGTCCGGGAACTGGCGGTGCTGGTCGCCCGCAGCCCGAGCGGCGACCATGTGATCTACCCGGTTGCGCATACGGAGCAGCGCGACCACCGGTGCCATGCAGTTATCGTACCGGCTGCCATCAGTTCGGCTGTGGCCGCAGAAGCACAGCAGATCGGGCTGGCCGCCGTAGAGGCCGTAGGAGGAGTGGGGCTAACTGCCGTTGAAATGTTTGAGTTGGAAAACGGGCAACTATTGATTAATGAACTCGCACCGCGCCCTCACAACACCGGTCACTATTCAATCGAGGGGTGTTATACATCCCAGTTTGAAAACCATGTTCGGGCTATTCTTGGATGGCCCCTGGGCAGCCCCGCCTTGCGGGAACCGGTAGCTGTCATGGTAAACATTCTCGGGCAACGAGACGGCCTCTTGCAAGCCGAAGGGATGCAAGAGGCCCTTTCCGTGCCCGGCGCAGCAATCCATCTGTATGGCAAAAAAGAGGTTCGGGAAAAACGTAAAATGGGGCACGTTACCATAACCGGCTGGGAACGCGAGGAAGCGCGCAGCCGCGCCGAAAAAGCGTCCTCCCTGCTTCGCCTGTAGCGCCGGGGTAAGCGGTTTTACCGCACCTGTACCATCGATAACAAAAAAATGACTGACGAAAAAAAGCCCCTGGTAGGAATCGCTATGGGCAGCGAATCGGATCTGCCCGTCATGCAGGAAGCAGCCGAAATAATGCGTGAGTTTGGCGTGCCCTTTGAGATACGAGTGCTTTCTGCGCATCGGACGCCTCGCGCCATGCTGGAATATGCAGAAGCAGCCCACGAACGCGGGCTGAAAGTGATTATTGCAGGCGCAGGAGGAGCCGCGCATCTGCCTGGCATGATTGCGGCCGGAACCCCCCTGCCCGTGCTGGGCGTTCCGGTTCCTACCCGCTTCCTGAAAGGAATTGACTCTTTGCTATCCGTCGTTCAGATGCCAGGCGGCGTGCCGGTGGGCACACTTGCCATTGGCGCAGCTAAAAACGCCGGTTTGCTGGCGATCCAGATTCTCGGCGCAAGCGATCCGGCCCTCTTGCAGAAGATGATCGACTATAAGAAAACCCTTATCGAGAAGGTGCTGGAAATGGACGCGCGTGTCCAGCAGGCTGCTGGAGGAACAGGCCAGGCGTAGGGCAGGGAATCCCGGCTCCTACTGCCCGGCATCCAGATAAAGTTCCTTCTGGGAAACGACCGTTTTCCTGGCGATATTATCTCGCAGATGCAGCAGCACTGTATAGGCTCCGGGCGATCTGCCCTGCGCGTCCAGAATCTGGTATTGCGCCTCGTCAGAGACGGATCCGCTTCCGGAGTAGCGAACGGATACGCCTTTGCCTCTCCCGAAAAGTCCTTTGAAAAGCCTGCCGATTCCCTTTGCCTCATCCTGGGGCGTTAGCAAGACCTCTACTTCATAGTCCGTTTTGCCATTCTCATCTTGCGCCAGATGATAGGCCTCGAAATACAGATAGATAGGTCGTCCGTTTGGAAAAACGCTCCAGGGTGCAGGCGAGATAGAGAAGCCATGCCGCACCACATCCCCAGCCTGCGCCGGAGCCCCCTCCGGGGACTCTTCCACGCGATAGGCCAGCAGCAGGTCGCTGAGAGCTAGCCGGTTTGTGGTAAAATCCGGAACCGTCACCTCTTTCCGCTGCACAGCTACCGTTCCACCACCCGCCGTTTCAAACTCAACGCTGATTTCCTGTTCTCCCGGCGGCGCCGTCATTTGTTGCGAATCCACCCACAGGTTTGTCTGCTCGAACGGTATGATCTGCGCTGTCTGAAGCCCGTAAATTGTGCGGCGCCGCTCCACCAGGATGTCTCTGCTCTCATTGATGAGGAAAGTCCCCAGGTTAGCGGTCAGTTCAACCATTTCCTTCGATGGATCAAACCCGACAATGGGGATGCCATAGTGAACATAGAGATCCGTTTCGTTCCCGGCTCCCTTGAAAGCGTTGACGGTATAAGGCATCTCTATCTGGCGTGCAGGAGACCTGTATTCATACCTGTCCGGAAGCTTGCGAAACGTCTCTCGCGCCCTGAGAACGTAGTCGTTCAGCCACGCCTCCATACCGCCTGCAATATCCTGAGCGGAGGGGCTGTATAACCTGTATTCACCGTTCCGGAACGGATCTTCAAAGACGAACTTAAAATCGCCATAATCCCAGATGTTGAACGTATTCATCTCACCCGGCATATCGAATTCTTCCAACTGCGACTTGAGCGCGAGGGCGTTGGTAGGATCCGCCGTTGCCACAGGGACGAACTGTACGGCAGTACCGGTTATGCTTTGCTGCTCCGGCGCCTCCAGGTCGCTCGACAGATCATTCCATGCATTTCTGGTCGGGGCCTGGCTTGGGACAATCACGGCGTCAATCCTGGGCAAGCCGTATCTTACCAGAATCTGGCCGCGCTCTGTCTGCCAGCCTCGCAGATTGAGATCAGGAGCGCCGTAAAGCAGGTCTGCATAGGTGAGCCGCGCAAAATGCTCCAGTTTCCTCTCATTATAGGGGGTCAGGTGACGCGGATCCTTGCTCGTCCAGAATCGTGAGGCATAGGCTACCGGATCTTCCTTGTATTGCTTTTTCTCATCGTCCGGAAGAATGTCATCCAGGTTCTGGTATGCTTCCTGAACGTCGGGCATCATGTATCTGAAGCCCGTCTCAAAACTCTTCGAGGCCGCCTCCATTTGGCCCTGCCGGTAATGGGCCAGCCCGAGATACGTCCAGAGGCTCGGATCCTCTGCATAATGGATATACATTTGCTGCAGCATCTGCAGCGCGTCTTCGTACTCGCCCTTCAGCGCGTATATGCGCATCAGATGGTCGTACACTGTCCGACGACGGGGATCGGACGCCAATGCTTGATGCAAATGCCCGATAGCGTGCTCATAGGCGCGTTCGGCCCTGCCGCTCAGGTCTCGCACGGGAACGTCAAGCGCTTCCAAAGCCTGCATGTCAAAGCGATCCGCCAGAAAGACGGACCCTGGCGCAAAGGGCGACCCCGGATCATAGGTTTCGTCCATCTCTTGAGCGACCTGCTGTGAGACCCGCTCTGATTCATCCAGGCTTCCCACCCCCCCCTGGAGAATAGGGGCCATCAAGGCATTACGATACTTCCAGAAGTCATGGATGTAGATGACGCCCATCTCCTCATGGGCAAAAGCATTTTCCGGATCTATTTCGAGAATTTTGCCGGCTATCAGAGATCGCTTTATCTCTCTGATGCGATCCGTGATGAAATTCCATGAGTCGGCGCGAAGCTGGTCAAGCCTTGCCACCAGAAACTGCACGTTGTCAGGCTCAATATTGAGCGCTGCCTCCAGAGACGATTCAGCTTTCTTGCGGTTCTGCAGCGGCGTTTCCGTATAGAGTCGCGCCAGCAGGTAATGCGCTTCGGCATTCAGCGGGTCTTCGGCGGATGCCTGCTCAAGAATCCGGGCTGCTTCCTCGTACCGGGCTTCTCGAAATGCAGTCTGTCCGCGTTCCAGCAAACTACTTTCCGACTGGCAGAAAGCTGATGCGGGCGCCAGAAGGGGGGCAAGCGCCAATGTTGCGAACACTGCGAAGCGTCTCATGGCCGTCAGGGGCTCGTGATGCAAGGAAAAGAAATGCCACAGGGATCACGCAGTATATGTCGGGAAAAACAGGCTGTTCCGGCAAAACCTGCCCCCTGTGCTCAACGCGCCGACGCTTCCGGCCAAACGTTCAATGCCCGTTCCAGATCACTCTGGCATACTTGCGCTTCCCTACTTTCAGCACAAACGGAGCGCGGGAGGACAGATCAATCTCTTCCAGCGCATCTGTAACCTTTTCTCCGTCTATAGAAACAGCGCCTTGCTGAACCAGCCGCCGCGCCTCGCTGTTAGAAGAGGACATACCGGACTGGGTCAGCAGGCTCAGCAATCCGATCCGACTCTCCTGCTCTGCCTGTGGGATGAACTCTTCGATGTCGGTGGGCGCTTCCCCCCGGACGATCGTCCGCTCGAAATGATCGCGCGCGGCATTTGCCGCTTCCTCTCCGTGATACATACGAACCAGCGTCCACGCCAGCCGGTGCTTGGCGTTGCGCGGATCTCTTTCGGAAAGCAGCTTCAAGTTGGGAAGTTCTGTCGTTTCCACAGTCGTAGCCAGTTCGAAATACTGAAAAATGAGAGCATCGGGGATAGAGAGCGTCTTTCCATACATCTCCTGTGGAGGTTCGGTAATGCCGATGTAGTTGTCGAGCGATTTCGACATCTTCTCAACGCCGTCTGTACCGGCCAGAATAGGCATTGTAAGGCACACCTGCGGCTCCAGGCCGTATGCCTGCTGCACGTCGCGTCCGACCAGCAGGTTAAACTTCTGATCGGTGCCGCCGAGTTCGATGTCAGACTGGATGGCTACTGAATCCTGGGCCTGGGCAAGCGGGTAAAGAAATTCGTGAACGCCGATAGGCTCCCCGGCTTTGTATCGCTTTTCAAACTCGTCCCGCTCCATCATACGGGCTACCGTGTATTTGCCCGCCAGTTCGATCACCGAGCGAAAGTCCATCAGCCCGAGCCATTCCGAGTTGTACCGTATATGGGTCTTTTCCGGATCCAGAATTTTCGATGCTTGCTCGAAATAGGAGCGGCCATTTTCACGCGTTTCCTCCAGCGTCAGGGGTGGGCGTGTTTTTGAACGACCGGAGGGGTCGCCGATCATGCCGGTAAAATCACCAACGATGAGAACGGCTTGATGGCCCAGATCCTGGAACTGGCGCAGTTTACGCAGCACCACCGAATGCCCCAGATGCAGATCCGGGCGGCTCGGATCGCAACCAAGTTTCACGATGAGCGGCCTGCCCGTGCGTTGCGCCTTTTTGAGCTTTTCGAGAAGGGCTTCTTGCGGGAGCACTTCCTCGACACCGCGTGTGATGTGATTAAGCTGTTCCTCGATGGGTGGAAAAGTCGCCATGTATTTCTCAACAGAGGTTATAAACTGCGGATTTGCTCCAGTAGATGCATACTGTGAATCAGAGACCCTATACCCTGACGCGCCGGAGATTCAGACGAAAGTAGAATCAGGATGGAGAAGCGCCACGCATGACGCGCTCAAGCCTGCGCTTCGTCTCGCGTTCGGCAATGTCCTCGCGTTTATCATAAAGCTTTTTGCCCCGCGCCAACCCGATTTCCACCTTGGCAAAGCCGTTCTTGAAATACACTTTCAGGGGAATAATCGTGTACCCTTTTTGCTGGGAAGCCTTTGCCCATTTTGCGATCTCTCGCCGATGCAAGAGCAGCTTCCGAGGCCGAACAGGTTCGTGGTTGAAAAGATTGCCGTGGCTATAGGGGGAAATATGGAAGTTGAGAAGGACCATTTCGCCGTCCTTCACCGTGCAGAAGGCATCCTGCAGGTTAGCCCTGCCCTCCCGAAGGGACTTCACTTCGGTGCCCGTCAGCACCAGGCCCGCCTCAAGCGTGTCATCGATATGGTACTCATAACGCGCCTTGCGGTTGGTCGTGATGATTTTCACGCCTTCACCCATAAAGCGCCACCCCGTAAAATCGTGTCATAGCGTATGTACAGAGAGAAATTCGTAAGGCCATGCGCGCCCTGTCTTCGCGTAATGCTGCTTCCTTAAAGGAACATATCCTCGTCTTCTTCCCCGTCATACTCCTCATCCTTGATAGCAATCAAAGGCAAATCCGGGACTTCGTCGACCAGTTTATAATAGAACATGTACTGAGACAGTTCCGTCAGGCTGGCTACGGCAAGATCATCAAGGCGGATGCGCAGGTCATCTGTGATAAATGTCTCCAGCCGCGACAAGCTATTCATCTCCTGAATCTTTTCCTCACGCAGCCGTTCGGCTTCTGCGATCAGGTCCAGCATGGCCTGTATCATTTGAGGACTTCCTTCCTCCTTTCTCACGGCAAAAAGCCCCCATACCATGGGATAGTTCGTGAGTTCGAACCATTCTTGCCCAAGATCCAGCATAATGGCATCGCCTGGTGAGATCAGAGGCTGCCTATTTTCCACCAGCAAAGCTGCATCCTCCGGCTCTTCGGTATGCTGTTTTTTCGATCCCTCCACAGAGGCCACAAAGTCAGGAGACGAGCCGTAATGCTCTCCGAGCACCACCCGCGCAACAAAGGCTTCCTGCGCAAAAGCAGGGTTGAAGGCAACCTGACGGGTGGGATGCGCCAGCCCTTTTTTCAAGGCCAATACCGCAAAAGGGTATTTCCACGAGGAAAACGCCACCCCCGGCAACACGTCATACTGATCGGTGTGAAGCAGCACCGTAAGGGCAGGCAGCATCGCAACATCGACCAGGCCCTCCTCCAGCAAGGCTTCGCATGTACCGGCATCATGCCACGACACCTCCATGAGCGGGAGCGCCTCCGCCTGCGCTCTGGAAACAAGGAAATCACCTACGGGATGGTCCCAGATAGCAAGATGCATAACGTGAGCGTGTTTAGACTTTGTCGCGAGGGTTCCGCGCGGGGATCAGACTATCCGTCACGACCAGGGTGTGGCCGCGCAGGAGAACGCAAAAACCGCAGTCCTGCACGAAGCCAAAAAACCGCCGGGCAGAGCAAGCAGCCGGCGGTTTCGCATGGCATAATGGACGCTGAGGCAGCCTGGGTTGCCTGAACGCCTCGAATCAACCTGCCGTATCACGCATTTTTTCTTTGATACGCGCCGCCTTGCCACGCAAAGAGCGGAGGTAAAACAGCTTGGCGCGCCGCACACGGCCCTTACGGACTACGTCCACCTTTGCAATTTTCGGAGAATGGAAGGGGAAAATACGTTCTACTCCCACACCGTTGGAAACCTTGCGCACCATAAAGGTTCGGCTTGCGCCGGAACCACGGATGCCGATTACGACACCCTGGTACTGCTGGATACGTTCCTTGTCACCCTCAATCACACGAACGTGTACGTTTATGGTATCGCCGGGAGCAAATTCCGGAAATCCATCCTTGTACTGGGTCGCCTCAACCAGGCTCATCAAGTCGGCAGCCATGGCGCACCTCCTAAGTTTATGGTCAATGTTTTCGTTTCGGGAATCTATAGCGGATCGCCTTCTGTCTCTCAAAGACTGCAAGACGATGGTTTTCAAATGGTCAATTGGCCTGCAAGTCCCTTATCTAGTCTAGCAAGTCAGGACGCCGTTCCAGCGTTTTCTGCATTCGCTGCTCTTCGCGCCAGCCTTCGATCTGGCTATGGTCTCCGGAGAGCAAGACGGAAGGCACTTCCATGCCCCGGAAAACCGCAGGCCGCGTGTAAGCAGGCGCATCCAGTAAACTATCCTGAAAAGAGTCGGACAGCGCCGACGTAGCATCGTTCAGCACACCGGGCAATAAACGAACGACCGCGTCTACCAGCACGAGCGCCGGGAGTTCCCCCCCACTAAGCACGTAGTCTCCGATGGAGATTTCGCGCGTAACCAGCGCATCCCGGACGCGCTGGTCTACGCCTTTGTAGTGCCCGGCCAACAGCACCAGCCACGTACAAAGCGAAAGCTGGTTCGCAGTTTTCTGATCCAGAACTTCTCCATCCGGAGTGAGATAGATCACCTCATCTATCTTGCGCCCTGCCTGTTCAGCTTCCTCCTGAAGACGCTCGATGCAGGCGAAGATTGGTTCCGGTTTGAGAACCATTCCGGCTCCGCCTCCATAGGGCATATCATCTACCTGCCGATGCTTGCCGACAGCATACTGCCGAATATCATGAATCCGAATATCTACCCTATCCTTTTCAGCCGCTCGCCGAAGTATGCTCTGATCCAGAGGTCCGGCAACGATGCCCGGCAGCGCCGTTACAATATCAATCCTCATAACCAGAACAACCCTTCACAAGGCGATGGTGCTGTACGAATCCGGAAGTCCTATTCGAGCAGACCCTCAATGAGCCGAACGACAACACGCGCCTCCTGGACACGCATCTCGACAATGAACTCAGGCACAAGCGGAATCATGGCATCCGGCTGTCCGTCGCGTTCAATCAGCAACGTATCATGGCCAGGCATTTCCAGTATATCCTTCACTGCTCCCACCACGGCGCCGTCTTCCGTGACAACCTGAAGCCCGATCAAATCATGGATAAACAGTTCATCCTCTGCCAGAGGCGGCAAATCCTCTTCCCGAGCGTACACCAATGCTTGCCTCAATGCGTCGGCTTCCTCACGAGAAGCCACCCCTTGCAGTTTGAGAATGACCGTCACGCCATGCCGGGACTGCTGAAAACGAACCGTTTCAACGGCGCATGATTCGGTCTTTTCAAGACTCCTGCCCACCCGCACGCACTCCAGATCACGAAAGCGCTCGGGGTCATCGGTCTCCGGAATTACCTTCACTTCACCGCGCACCCCGTGAGCACGAAAGATTCTCCCGATCAGTATCAACGAGCGGAAATCGTCCTCCTCTGTGCTTCGGGCGGCCTGGTTTGCGTTCGGCATAAGGATGCTTTGTTCAACCAACTCCGGGGCCTTACGCCTTTTCCTCGTCGGACGATGCTTCAGGCTCCGCAGCGGCAGCCTTTTCCTCCTTCATCGTCTCCGGCGCAATCTCCTTCTCCGCAGCAGGCTCGGCATTCCCTCCGGTTGCCGCTGAAGGCGCTTCAGCCTCTTTTTTCACTTCAGGCTCGGAAGCATCCCCTGAACGAGGCAATTCTTCAGCAGAACCTTGAGCGGCAGAATCCGCGGCCTCCATTTCTTTCACAGGTGTTTCTGCCGCTGGTTCACCCTGATCGGCTTCAACCTGTGCGCGATTGGCCTCCTCCTGCGCTCTTTTTGCTTCTTCTTGCGCACGGGCAGCTTCTTCCTGCACCCGACGGCGCGCCTCGTCAGCCTGACGCCTGGCTTCGGCTTCGGCCTCCGCTCTGGCTTTCGCGTTTCTGGCCTCTTCCTCGGCAACGCGCTTCCGCTCCTCATTCAGCGCCTGCCTCCGGCGTGCTGCCGGAGTCGTTTTCACAGCGCTTTCCTTTTGAGCATGTTGTACACGATGTTTCTCAATAGCCTCCTGAATCTCTTCCGGCGTCTTGCCTTTCAGCCGCAGACTGTTGGCCAGGAGCAATCCTTCCCGGCTCAACAAGCTCCGCACCGTCTCGGAAGGAAGCGCGCCCTGCTCCAGCCAGTAAAGAATGCGATCCTGCTTCAGGTCCAGCCCGGCAGGCTCGTCAACAGGAGTGTAGCGCCCGAGATCTTCAATGAAACGCCCATCGCGCGGGCTTCGAGAATCAGTAGCGACCACCGAGTAGATCGGGCGCTTTTTACGCCCCATCCGGCGTAAGCGAAGTTTAACTGCCACGACTTAATTACCTTGCTTCTGGTTTGTTGTTTGTTTTCTATCTCTGAGCGCCGCTCAAATCCCTGCCACGGCGCCGCCGCCTCAACCTTTTCAATTCCTGTCTATTTTCCTCCCATTAAAGCCGACAGATCAACCGAACGGCCCTTGCCTAGCAGCTTCGTCATGGTTTTCATCATTTTTTTCATCTCGCGGAACTGCTTGAGAAGCTGATTGACATCCCTGACTTCCACGCCGCTGCCCATCGCAATACGACGGCGGCGGCTTCCATTGATGAGATCCGGGTTCTGCCGTTCCTCCAGGGTCATAGACTGAATCATTGCCTCAATCTGCTTGAACGCATCGTCGTCTACATCCAGATCGCGCATCTGCCGGCCGATCCCCGGAATCATGCCGATGAGGTCCTTGAGCGAACCCATCTTCTTGATGCGCTGGAGCTGATCGAAAAAGTCCTCCAGATTGAACTCTTCCGTGCGAATTTTTTTCTGAAGCTTTTCGGCCTGCTTCTCGTCGAACTGCTCCTGCGCACGCTCTACAAAGGAAACAACGTCTCCCATGCCAAGAATGCGCTGCGCCATGCGATCCGGGTAGAAAGGCGTCAGCGCGTCCATCTTCTCGCCCGTTGAGGCGAACTTGATGGGTTTCTGGACAACCGACCGTATTGAAAGCGCCGCGCCGCCGCGTGTATCGCCATCGAGCTTCGTGAGAACGACCCCGTCAAAGTCAAGGCGCTTGTTGAACTCCTGCGCCGTGTTGACCGCGTCTTGCCCGGTCATGCTATCGACCACGAACAGAATCTCGGTCGGCTGGACAGCGGTTTTGATGTTCTCCACTTCCTGCATCATGCGCTCGTCGACGTGCAGGCGACCGGCGGTATCAATGATAACAATGTCACGCGCCGTGCGCCGCGCCTCAGCAACGGCCTCTTTCGCTACACGAACGGCATCCTGCACGACCTGCCCATTTTCTTCAATCGCGTATACGGGCGTCTTGATTGAAGAAGCGA
The DNA here is from genome assembly GCA_965365465.1 of uncultured Rhodothermaceae bacterium. Taxonomy (GTDB): domain Bacteria; phylum Bacteroidota; class Rhodothermia; order Rhodothermales; family DASSAV01; genus CBDUBU01. Next base: position 25,356 of record CBDUBU010000002.1, on the reverse strand, counting down.
GCGACTTCAACTGGTCCACGGCCGCCGGGCGGTACACGTCGGCAGCCGCGAGAAGCGGAGCGCGTCCCTGGCTTTTGAAAAACTGGGCGAGTTTCCCGCAAAAGGTTGTTTTGCCGGATCCTTGCAGGCCGGCTACAAGAATGATGGTCGGCGGGGTTTGCGCCCGCTTGATGTCTACCTGTTCCTCCCCCAGGAAATAAACCAGTTCGTCGTAAACAATCTTGACCAACTGCTGACCGGGAGCTACGGAAGTAAGCACCTTATCGCCGAGGGCTTGCTCCTTCACCCGTTCGGTGAAGTCACGTGCTACCTGATAGTTGACATCCGCATCCAGAAGCGCACGACGAATCTCACGCATGGTCTGCGCGATATTCAGTTCATTAATACGCCCCTGGCCGGTTACCCCCTTCAGGGCCCCTTCCAGTTTTTCGGAAAGACTCTCAAACATACAACGTTACAGGTACGGCTAACGCTTTATATGAATCGACCACAGCAGTTGCCGTGGTCGCCGCCGCGCAGACAGGATAATTTACGGCACTCATCAACCATTAACAACAAATACCCCCCGCAGAGATCCGGAGGCAGCGCAGAGTAAGCCCCTTGCAACTCACTATTCACCAACTCTTTCACGTACACGCAGCAAATCCAGGGTTTCAACGGCATGACGCAAGTGTGGAATCACGATGGAGCCTCCCACAACCAGCGCCACGTTCATTGCATCGTTCAGTTGTTCATCGGTAAATCCGGCATCTCGGCACTGGATAAGGTGATAGTCTATGCAATCGTTGCAGCGCAACACCAGGGAGGCCACCAGCCCCAGCAGTTCTTTGGTCGCAGCGTCCAGCGCTCCTTCACGGTAGGCCGCCGTGTCCAGGTTGAAGAACCTTTTTATACCGAGATGGCTCCCTTCATCCAGAATGCGCCGGTTCATTCTTTCCCGGTATTCCTCAAAGCCGGTTAAACGATCTACCACCTTTGCTTTGTTCATACAGAATGTGCTTATTCAAATGACGGATCAGGAGCGTTTGCCTGCTTGATGCCCCGATCCCTTCCCGTGAAAGAAGTCATTTTTTGACCTGATGGCAGCCCCTATATCGGATCATACGCTTTCAAAGACAGCGTTGCGCGCGCGCTTTCGGACTTACCGCAGGCAACTGACCCCTGCGCAGTATGCCTTGCAGAGCGCTGCTATCGTTGAACGCCTGAAAAACCTTCCCGAGATAGCAGCAGCAAAAACGGTGCATGTGTTCTGGCCTATGATCGAGCGCCATGAGGTAGACATCCGTCCGCTGACCCGTTGGCTGCTAAAAAAGGACAAACAAATCGTCCTTCCGGCAGTACTAGATTTCAATGGAAATTCCGGAGAGGGCGTCCGAATGGAACACCGGCCTTTCAGGAGCGAAAACCTGTTACTGGCTAATCGCTGGGGCATCCATGAACCCTCGGAGGCTGAAACCGTTCCACTCGATGCTATCGACCTCGTCATTGTGCCTGCACTCGGAGCAGATCGGCGAGGCTATCGCATCGGGCAGGGGTTGGGATTTTACGACGAACTATTAAGCCAGATGTCCGTCTCTACCGTGTGCCCGGTATATGGCTCCTGCCTTGTTGACATCCTTCCGATTGATCCGCACGATGTGCCGATTTCAATCCTTGTCACGGAACAGGAGGTCATTCGTCCATACGGAGATGTAACCTCCTGACCAGCGAGACGTAGAACAACTTCAGTCTGTGCATCAGCCTTTTTCAACCATGAAGACACGCACTCGCAACGTTACCAGCGAAAGAGAGGATCCTTTCTTCTACGAAGAAGAAAAGAACCTGGACCTGGAATCCCTTTCCGACGAAGAGGTAGAGAGTTTACTCTTCAATGAAGAGGAAAAACCCAACAAAGGATTCTGGAATCTACCCACAATGGCCGGATTGTCGCTCATTCTGGTCGGAGTCGCTTATCTGTTCCAGGAACTGGGAATGTGGAATGGATTCGACATAAGCGTGCTGGTCGGGATGCTTCCCTGGCTGGCCGGCATCTTGATTATTCTGCTTGGCTTCGGCGTGCTTTCCTGGCGTCCCAAAAAGAAAACGAGGAAGGCCAGGTTAAAACAGAAAATCGATCTCCCGTCAGGCAAGTCCAAAATTGTTGTGGAGCCAGGCGACAGGAAAAAAAGACGCCTCGTTCGTTCATCCCGCGACAAAAAGATTGCAGGCGTTTGCGGCGGTATAGCCGACTATTTTGGAATCGATCCTACGCTGGTGCGAATTGCCTTTGTGATCGGCACTATCGCCTCCGGTGGGCCTTTTTTCCTGGCTTATCTCGTGCTGTCCTTTATCATGCCCAAGCCCGAATCCATTCCTCTTGAGGAGCGCATCACCATCATTCGGGACCATTGAGCGCTGAAAAACCGCTTTGTCATAAAAGAGGCCGCCCCGTACGAAAACCGGGCGGCCTCCTTTAGTTTCATGCAACGGCTTGACGCTAAACGCGGGAAGTCACTTCATTATCCCATGCGTGCTGTGTGTTGGTCACCGCTGTTTCTCCGGCAGAAGCATCAACGGGAAAGTCGTTTTCCTCCTTTGTCTCCTGAGCTACGACGAGGGGCAGCACCTTGCTCAACTCAACCAGCAGCGGCGTGACATCCTTCAGGTGATTCAGGGCAAGGTTCGCTATGCGGTCCTCTTTGATAGCAAGACCAAACGTATGCATCGCCGTGTATCCCATGGCAGCGAGGCTCAGCGCCGTGTAATCATCACGCAGCATACGCGACACTTTGTCCTGGCGCACCTTATCGTAAAGACCTGCGGCAATACCTAACGCTTCGGTAATGGCTTTTTTTACAACGGACTCACCTTTGGCGCCCAATTGTTCGGCCAGATTTTCGAGCGCTGAAGCGTGCTGCTTGAGCACCCGTTCGATCTCGATAATCACTTTGTTCGCATCGAGATGATTGCGCACCGTCTCATCTTCCCGCTGCCGCTTGACGGCTTCAAGAATGTGCTCAATCACAGCGCTCATGTCGCTGGTGTGTTTGTTAATGGCATCCATTCGGTCGCTCACAACGCACCTCCTTCTTTTTGTTATCTCACTGGTTTCTCTGGGATAAAAGCCGTACTTCCGTATTTAAGAAGCCCGCCATCCACTTTGCCTCTTTCCAACGCGCACCCACGTAGAAACGCTTCGCAGCAATCGTAATCATGTAGTGAACTCAGCAGCAAAAAGAAGCTGTCGCGCTCGCAGGTCGTCGGGGGCCATAACTGGAATGTGAAAGCAGGTGATCTCGTCGTGTAGAGTATGTATCTTCGGATACACTCGTAACAAGCTGCATTCAGGAACTCCGGCAAGCTGCCCATGCCTGACCCCGTTTCCCCTCAGTCCGCCTTTGCCTGTGCATTGCAGGAAATGCCGGGCATTGGTCGCGTTACGGCGGGACGGATACTCAGGCATTTCGCAACGTACGACGAACTGAGCCGCTATCCACACGAGCAGATCTTGCTTCGATTGAAGGGGTCTCCCAACGCGGAGGCGCTTGCAGCCGGCCTTCTGAACAGGGACGACATGCACGCGCGCATTGCCAATGCCACAGAGCATCTCCATACCCTGGCTGCCCAAGGGGTTGAAGCCCTCTGCATTCTGGACGAGCGCGTGCATACAAAGCTGATCGACCTGCCTCGCGGATTGCGACCGGCGCTGCTCTATACCTACGGCCCCCGGCTTGCGCTGAAGCAGCGTATGTGTGCTCTTTTTGCGCGTCCTCCCCTTTCGGAGTCTGCCTTCGAGCTTGCCCAGGATCTGGCGCGTGTACCGGCTACGGAACCCTTTGTTGTTGCCACGGGTGCAGCGACTGGATTTGATGCGGCGATTCACCGCGTCACGGCCGGGGCTTCTCCTTCTGCTCCATCCGTCATGATTGCCGCCTGCGGGCTGTCTCGCATTGCCAGACCCATGCGCCCGGCAGCCAGCGCGGTGGTTCGTGCGGGCGGATTGCTGATTTCATCCTTTGATATGAACCATGGCCCTTTTGAACATGACGACAAGGAACGTGCGCTGGTCCAGGCAGCCCTGTCCGATGCATCTGTCTTTATCGAACCCAGACCAGCTACTCCGGAATGGGAAGCAATGACCTGGGCATTGGACAACAACAGAGCTGTGTTCGGAGTCGCGGCGCCGGATTCGCCCCTCCCCGGCCGCATTCATCCGGTGCAGACTGCCGTAGACTTCGAGTGGATCATTGCTGCGCTTCGCCATACCTGACTGCAGAAAGTTACACAACGAGGCTCAACGTTACCGGCTGCCGCCACAACCTGTATTGACCTGATGGAGAAAACATTGTCTGAAGAAGAACTGCTTTACATAGGATTGGACGCTGGAGCCACAAAAACAGAGCTTTTAGCCTGTGTTTCCCTTGAGCGTGACAGACTATCGCTGTCTGGGCCGGCGGCTAACCCGCAACGCCTGGGTTTTGATGATTCTGCCCGCATCCTGGCCCGGCTAATCCAGGAAGCGATCCAGATGCGGCCTGTCGCTGCCCTGCAAGCAGTTTGCGCAGGCGTGGCAGGGGCCGGCAGGAGCGAGGATCAACAGACGCTGGAACTAAAAATACGGCAGATTCTCGGCGCGCTTGCTCCTCCCGTCATCTCAGTGGTGCATGACGGTGAAATTGCGCTGGAAGCGGCTTTTCCGGGAGATAGCGGCGTGATCGTTATTGCGGGCACCGGCTCGGTGGTTCTGGCCCGTTCCGTCGACGGAGCTATGCTTCGTGCGGGCGGCTGGGGCTACCTGCTGGGAGACGAGGGAAGCGGGTATATTCTCGGCCTGAATGGACTACGGGCCGTTGCGCACGCATTGGATGGCGGCCCCTCGACTCAGCTTCAGGATCTGCTTGCATCAAGATTCAACATAAAAGCTGCTGATGAGTTGATTCACCACGTCTACAGGGAGCAATGGGCGGTCCAGCGAATGGGGCCGATTGTAGTTGAGGCCGCCCTAGAAGGCGACAGCATCGCACAGGCTATTCTTACGCAGCAGACACGGTCGCTTGCAGAACAAGTTGTATGGCTGCTGCAGCGGTGCGGCAACATCAAGCCGCAGATTGCCTTGATGGGAGGCATGACCAGAGCCGTACACTACCGTGAAACCCTCGAACAAGCTCTTCTGGAGGTATTGCCGGACTGGCGCGTCCAGTCAACGCCGCATCAGCCCGTGGTTGGCGCATGGCGCCTTGCCGCTAAAGCCCAGTAGCCCGCGCCGCCTGGCTGCCCGCTCTGCATCTGGAACGCGACGGTTGGCTGCGCCGTTATCTGTGCAGAGAATGCCTGTTGGATCACTTGCGCTGCCCTGTTTCGGGCAGCGCAAGTGATCCAGAAGAGTAACCCGGAACAGGAAACCAGCAAGGTATGAGTAAAGGAACATCAATTTCCGAGGATATGCTCCTCAAGGCCCGCCTGGGAGGTTTATCGTGCAAGGCGCTGGCCTGGACAGAGGCAACCCGCGTTGAAATGCTTGATCCACGAGGAAATCCTACCCAGGTTCCCGGCGTTCGCACGTGGCACGGCAAGGCTGTGGTTGAAGTGGAGGCACTGCCCAGAGAGCGCTGGTATAACCATCCTATCCGTTATGAAGGAACGCTCCTCGACGAAGATCAGGAAAGAGAAATCTCTGCCGACGTGTTCATCTCCTTTATGAAGAGCGACCTCACCGGAATGGCTAGCGAAGAGCGCAACCAGAAGGAATCTTCCCGGCATGTGTTGTATGTCGAATTTACAGGCGCCGGCAGTCCCAGGTGATATGGTTCTTCATCCTGTCTATGCGCGGTAAGGGTTGAGAACATCCGGCCTCCGGCAGATCAACCGTCGCGGAACGGCGTGTGCGTATGGGAAGACGGCCCGGCGCGTCGGCTCACCTCAAAGAGGGCGTTTAGGCGCCCTAAAAGCCGTAAAACGCTCTTTTTAGCCCCTTCAAGGCCGTTTTGCCTCAACGATAAACCGTAACAAACCGCAAAATCGTCCTTCACCTTATATTCTTCCCTTCTTGACGATTTCTTGATTTAGCAGTATATATTGCTCTTTGCCCTGCATCCTTCAAACAGGTTTTCCGTAAGCGCCGATTCCTTCAATTTAAACCAAGAAGCATGAACTGTATGCGTTATCAAAAGCTTCTCTCCGTGATGCTGCTCATCATGAGCGGATTTACTGCTGTGCCGGCTTTTGCTCAGATTGAGATTACGGCAAATGAGTACAGAAACTTTTTCTTCAAATCCGGCAACAGCTTCACCACCTTTTCGGCAGATAGCGCCGATGCGCTTCGGCCTATTCTGAATGCAAAGGGAGGCAATCAGACATGGGATTTTACTGCCATCACTTACGATGATGCGTTTTCCGCCACGTTTGATATCGTGCAAGCGCCTGTTCCCGGCTCCGACGACCCGGCTCTGGCCGATGCCAACCTGATTCTGCGCTTTTCCGGAACTGACATGGCCGGTCGTGACTCCAGCGTTTACACCTTCCAGCGCCTCGACGATGACGGCTTGAGTCTGCTCGGGTCCGTAGCCACCTTTGACGCCGACCCGTCCACCCCGGAGATTGACCAGTTCAAGTTTACCTACACGCCCCCCTGGCTCCAGCAAAAACTACCTCTTAACGTTAATACGAGTTGGATTGCTGAAACCGCATGGAACTTCGGCACAGAAGAGAATCCCTTTATGTCCGAGCTGCGCGACTCGTCTGTGGTTGAGGGTTGGGGAACCTTGATTACCCCTGCCGGATCCGCGCAAGCCTTGAGGGTATATTCCCGGACCATTACCAGCAGCACGATTTCCATTCCCGGCTTCCCGGACATCGTTTCATCAGACACCTCCTACAGTATCGACTTTGTGACTGAGAAGGGCCTTTCCGCCGGCCTCTCGTATGGCGCTGATGGGGAGTTGTTCGCTTCGTATTCGACCTCTACAGCAGGAACCGTAGATGCCGAATCGCCTGATGAGTTGCCTGTAGGGTTTGCGCTGGAACAGAACTACCCGAACCCGTTCAACCCCAGCACCACTATTCCATTTACGCTACAGCATCCCGGCCACGTAACGCTGAAAGTGTTCAATGTGTTGGGAGAAGAAATTTCCACGCTGGTGGATGACTCTTTCCCGGCGGGCAACCAGACGATCACATGGAACGCTGCTTATATGCCCAGCGGTGTATACATCTACCGCCTCGCAGTAGACGGTCAGGTGTTGAGCAAGCACATGACGCTCATGAAATAGTTTTCTCTCATTTTCGCCACAAGGCCCGTTCTGTTGTCCGGAACTGGCCTTTTTCTTTTCCGGCAGACTCACATGATGACAGGCTATAAAAAGATCAACGTCTGATTGCGTATTGGATCTGTTTTTGCTCTGAAAAAATAACGGCGGGTGGTCATGTACGAAAATCATGTGATGTATCGTTTATGAGGCAGAGATTTCTGAAACTTAAGCGGTCCAGGTACGATACAACGCCGTAACAACGCTTTGAACAAAACCGTCCACGTGGGAAAGCAGCTTTCCTTGACGCCAACGGTTGGATATAGATCTTGATGTTATGAAACAGACGTTACAGACCATCGCCCTTTCCATGCTGATCTGTCTTGGAGGATTTGCCTCGGAAAGGGCTTATGCACAGGAAGTGAGCGCGGTTGCCGCTGATTCTACACGGAAGGTTCCGGATGACTATGTCCTCTCGGCTGCTTACCCGAACCCGTTCAACCCGTCCACGTCTTTCAATCTGACGGTAGGGATTCGCCAGCAGGTTACCGTTGAGGTATACAATATGCTGGGCCAGCCTGTACGCCGTCTCTTCAATGAAGTTATGGAAGCCGGGGAGAGGCGTACTTTCACCTTCGATGCCGGCAATCTTCCCAGCGGAATCTATCTGTACCGCGTTCGTGGTGAAACGTTTACGGCGGCTCGTCAGATAACGCTGCTCAAGTAAGCGAACGGCAACCCCGGCCAGGGCCGCTTACTGCACCATAATGTCGCCATAGGACACGATTTCGCCTACTGTGTCAAACACGAATACCCGCTGCAGACCAAGCCTACCCAGAAGGCCCGGCGCAAAGCTGAACACATAAGCCCCCGGATCCCTTGCCTCCGGAATGTCGGCCAGCCTGAAAAGAAGTCCGGCGCTGTTGTAGGCGCGCAGAACAAGCCCTCCACGCACCGAATTAAACTGTGTCACCGTCACCGGCACCGTGACGAACTCCGTAGCAACAGGATTGGGATAAGCCGGATCGATGCGAACCGTCCCTCTGTATGCAGGACTCGTCCGCCAGTCATCCTCATCTACCGTAACGACTGTGCCATCGGCGTTGGTCTGAGTATATCCGGAAGGTCTTCGACTGGCGCTGGCTGCAAAATCGTCCTGACCGCCCTGTGTATCACATCCTGCTGCCGTTATGAGTACGCACACGATCAACAACCGGCGAAGGCTTTTCATAACATGTCATCTTTTGAGTATCTTTTTGCTCACGGCAGTCCGCAAGCACCGGTAAAAACTTATGCGTTGCGGATTGTTCCAGCGCCGCGAACGTTAACAGATCCCTTCAAAGCCAAGACTTGAGCCTGCTTTGCCTCTGCTGGACATTCACCGTCTGCACGTTTCGTTGCAAGGCAAACCCGTTTTGCGGGGCTTGACGTTTTCTGTTCCCAGGGGTGTTTTCCTCGGCTTGCTGGGACCTAACGGAAGCGGCAAAACGACGCTGCTGCGCGCCATCAGCGGTATTTTACCTTACGAGGGCGTCCTCGAACTAGAGGGGCGCGCCCTGGCCCGGTGGAAACCTGGAGAACTGGCTCGCTGCCTTGCTTTCGTCCGGCAATCCACGGCCTTGACTTTTGACTTCAGCGTGTCTGAGCTTGTCATGCTCGGCAGGTCGCCGCATAAAAGCTGGTTTTCCGGATATTCCTCCCGGGATCGCGCTTGCGTTGCAGAGGCGCTCGCCCAGGTTGACCTTCAAGGATTCGGAGATCGATCCGTGCTTTCATTGAGCGGCGGCGAACTACAGCGTGTCTTTCTGGCGCAGGCGCTGGTTCAGGAGCCACGCCTGCTGCTTCTGGATGAGCCGACATCACACCTTGACGTACATTACCAGTTCGATTTCCTTGACAGAATCCGGCTGCTCGTTGAGAATGGAACAACCGTAATCACGGTTTTTCACGATCTCGAACTGGCAGCTCGCTACGCCAGCCAACTTGTCGTGCTGAAACAGGGAGTCATGGCAGCTGAAGGCTCTCCCGAGGAGGTGCTCACCTCCGAGATGATCGCATCCGTTTTCCGCATGGATGCCGAGGTAGTCACCGCGCCCTACAGCGCATTGCATATTCATTACAAGACACCTCTGCCGCCGCAACGGTCTACTTCTCCTGTGGCTCATTGAGTATGGAAAGCCTCCGGAATACAAGCTGTTGCATAGCCTTCAGCGCCTTTTAACCTGACCTGAATTTCTTACCTATGAAAATATACACCAGAACCGGCGATGCCGGACAGACCTCTCTGTACGGAGGCGCACGCGTTGCGAAAACCCACACCCGAATTGATGCCTACGGTACTGTAGACGAAACAAACTCCTTTCTGGGACTTGCAAAAAGTTACCTGCAGGAAATACCTGGATGTGAGGCTGCCATTCCATTACTGGAGCGCATCCAGGAAGAGTTGTTTGTTCTGGGAGCGGATCTTGCAACGCCCGCCGATGCCCGGCAGTCTGTGACGCGAATCGAGCCTGCACACATCGAGCGGCTGGAGCAAGACATCGACAACCTGGATGCCGAACTGCCCCGCCTGAAGCATTTCGTGTTGCCGGGAGGGTCTATCGCCGCCTCCACATTGCACGTTGCCCGAACGGTTTGCCGGCGTGCGGAGCGCATGAGCCTCGATGCAGCCGGCTCCGAGACGCTCAGCGAGCACGTCCTTGTTTATCTCAACCGACTATCTGACCTGCTCTTTGTACTGGCGAGATGGACAAACCAGCAAGCCGGCATTGACGAACCTATCTGGGATCCAAAGCGTCGCGAGCCTGCCTGACTTCTCTCGATAGCTATGCAAAGGCGCTATTTACAGAGAGAATTGCAGGGGTAAACCACGTTTCACCTTCTTTTCTTGCTCAAACAGTCGCATTCTTGCCTCGAATGCGCTAGATTCATACAGCCTGAACCGCTCTACCTGCCGCACTGCGCCGTGCTCACCACCTTATAACGGCGTTGCGCCGGGTTCAGGTCTGATCGTTACAAGGCGTTGCCTTTCGCCCTTTACCGCCCTTTAAAGCCTATGGGGATGCTTCCGGAGACGGCAGCGAATTATTGCCGGATACGTGGGCGCTCTTGTAACGTTGTTCTGACCACCCAATAACTCGAAACAGGAAATGCCTTCAAAGAAGTTCTTGAAGCCACTCGGCCTCTTGTTGCTCGCCGCCGTCCTCACGCCCTTTCTTCTCAAGAACTCGGATCCCTCCAGAACAAGCCAGACAACAGTTCCTCTGGAGCGCGCCAAACCAGCCGCGCAGTTCGACCATTTCGGCTTTAACCTGACGGAGTATCAGATTGAGGATAAGCATATCGAACGGAACCAGACCTTCTCGCAAATCCTCTCGGAACATGGCGTTGAGACTGAAACCATAAACAAGGCGGTAGAACAAGCCGGTTCCGTCTTCGACGTTCGCCGCATCCGGGCCGGGAAAGCATACAGGATTTACCGGCAAGGCTCCACTGTCCGGCATCTGGTTTATCAGGAAGATGCCATTCGGTATTATGTTTTCGATCTACAGGGGGCGCCGCGTGTATCTGAGAAGGAGCGTCCCGTCATGGTTCAGGAGAAGACGGTCAGCGCTACGATCACCAGTTCGCTCTACGGCGCCCTCGCGGAAAGGAAAGTGGACCCTGCGCTTGCGAGTAAACTCGCCGAGGTATTTGCGTGGCAGATCGATTTTTATCACCTCCAGAAAGGGGATAACTTCACCCTTGTTTATCAGGAGCAAAAAGTTGAAAACGAACCTGTCGGGGTAGGCAGCATCGTTTCAGCGCGGTTCGAGCACGCCGGAGAAGAGTTTTACGCCTTTTATTTCGAGCAAGGAGATGAAAGCGGCTATTTCGATGAGAACGGAAACAGCCTGCGTCAGGCCTTCCTGAAATCTCCGCTCAAATATGGAACCATAACGTCGCACTATTCACTCAAGCGTTTCCACCCTGTTCAGAAAAGGTACAAGGCGCATCTTGGCACAGACTATGCGGCCCCTTCGGGAACCGAGATCTATTCGGTAGGCGACGGTGTGGTGCTCGAAGCCGCCTTCCAGCGCTATAACGGGAATTACGTCAAGGTGCGTCATAACGGCGCCTACACGACTGGATATTTGCACATGTCGCGTATAGCGAAAGGCATCAAGCCCGGAACGCACGTCAAGCAGGGCGAAGTGATTGGGTACGTAGGCAGCACGGGGCTGGCAACCGGGCCCCACGTTTGCTTCCGATTCTGGAAAGACGGAAACCAAGTCGATCCCTTGAAGGAAAAAATGCCGCCTTCTGAACCTGTCAAAGGAGAAAACCGCTTCGCGTTTCTTACGTTGCGTGACGAGTTGCTTCCTCGTCTTCAACTCCCTGCCTCCCTACCCCTTCTTGCTGAACTGACGCTGACAAGGGACTCGGAGTACTTCTGATCGGGTCTGCTCCCTTTCAAGCATCCAGCTTCCAGAATGGAAACGCCTGTTCAATCAAAACTCAATTTCAGCCAACACTGGGCGTTCAAAGTAGCTCGCCAGGCAGCAGAACAAGCGCTGAAACGGAGGTTCAGGCTGTTACGACTCGTCCGAACCGGCGCAGGGAAGCTCTTCTCGGAAAGAGCGGCCCTCGGTCAGACAAAAGATGATCTCCTCGTACTGCTCCGCCTTGCCAGAGCCTGGGCCAGAAAAGAATACCGGAGCCTTCCCTGGCGGTCGATGCTCTATGCTGTTGCCGGCATCGCGTACTTTATCAATCCGGTCGACCTGATCCCCGACTTTCTCGTCGGCATCGGCTTTGCGGATGATATTGCTGTCATTATGGCCATCGGAAACGCACTACGAAAAGACCTGGATGCGTTTCTGGAATGGGAAAAGAAGCAACTGAAACCTTGAAAGTACTCTCCAGGGCGATTCATTCAGGCGCCTCTTAATAGACCCGGATACAGGTCCGGAGAACCTCCGGCAACGCAGCAGTCCGGGGAAAATTCGTGGAACGCATCTTTTCTTTTCGCATACCACGCACGTGCCTGCAACTCGCCCTTACGATTCTCACCTGTTGCCAATGCCCGCGCTCCCCGCTCTCCGGCGTCTCCCTTTTTTCCTGTTTTTGCTCACGATGCCCCTGTCTCCGGCTTATGCGCAGGAGCAGGTAGACGAAGCAGCCATCGCGGCTATTCGTGAACAGGGCATGGAAAAGAGCCGACTGAAAGAAACGCTCTGGCGATTGACGGATGTATATGGACCACGATTGACCGGCTCTCCGAACCTGCAAGAAGCATCTGAATGGGCGGTCTCGCAACTCAAGGAGTGGGGATTAGAAAATGTACATCTTGCGCCGTGGGGACCTTTCGGGAGAGGCTGGACGCTTCGCAGTTCCAGCCTGAATGTCGCCAGCCCGAATCCGTTTGTAGTTCCTGCCTACCCCAAAGCATGGTCTCCAGGCGTTAATGGCATCATTCAGGGAGAGGTCGTCATTTTCCGTGTGGAATCGGAGGAGGACTTTTCAAAATATCGCGGAAAGCTAAAGGGTAAAGTGGTATTGCTCGAAGCTCCCCGCTCGGTTGCCGACCCGTTCGTGGCTGCTGCAAAACGGTATGACGCGCAGGGATTGCTCGACCTGGCAAATGCAGGGTCTGCCGAGGCTGAGGAAAAGCGTTATAGCCCTGATGCGATACGCAGGCTCCGGCTTCTTCAGGAAAGCGTACGTTTTCTTTATGAAGAAAGCCCCCTCCTACTCCTTGACCATGCGTATACCCGTGGTGATTTCGGAACCATCTTCGTCAGCGCAGCCTCCGTTCCTTACATCTCCGATGGGGCTTCCTCACGCCAAGCTTACCCCTGGCAATTGAACGCAGCAGTGATTCCTCAATTTACCCTTTCTGCCGAGTACTACAACCGGATATACCGACTGGTAGACCGGGGGATTCCTGTGGTCATTGAAGCAGAGATTGATGCCGTTTACCACGATCTGGATCTGATGGCGTACAACGTTATCGGAGAGATTCCGGGAACTGATCCTCTGCTCGGAGACGAGGTGGTAATGTTCGGAGCGCATCTCGATTCCTGGCACGGGGGAACCGGAGCCACCGACAATGCCGCCGGAAGCGCCGTCATGATGGAAGTCGCCAGGATCTTGCAGGAGCTTTTCAAGGCAACGGGAAAGCAGCCGCGTAGAACTATCCGCATTGCCTTATGGTCTGGCGAAGAGCAAGGACTTCTCGGATCGTGGAATTATGTGAACGATCATTTTGCTCAACTTCCAGACTGGACACAGCCTCCTGTTGCTTTCAAAGCGGAATATGACAAGCTCTCTGCCTATTATAACCTGGACAATGGCGCCGGCAGAATTCGCGGGGTTTATCTACAGGAAAACGAAGCCGTGCGCCCGATTTTCCGCGCCTGGCTTGCTCCTTTTGAGAAAGCCGGCGCCGCAACCCTCAGCTACTCCCGAACAGGCAGCACCGATCATGTGCCCTTCGACAGGGCGGGACTGCCGGGGTTTCAGTTCATTCAGGATCCCGTTTCCTATTCGCGAACTCATCACTCTACGTTAGACGTGTTCGATCACGTCATGGAAGAAGACCTCAAGCAAGCAGCAACCATCATTGCCGCGTTTGTCTACCACACCGCACAACGAGAGGAAAGGTTGCCGCGCAAGCCCCTGATCATGCCTGCAGAACCAGCGCAGGCCGGGAGCCATTGATCTTTGTTTGACAAGGACAGACGCATTCGTACGGACTTCTTTACAATGATGGCTCAACTCACGGGCGCCGTCAGCGTAATGTTTTTAGATGCCTGCTGTGCATCTACGCGCCATTGGTTCCAAAGATAACTTGAGGTACAAACCATGAGACGCTTCGGCCTCCCCTCCATCGTAGTCATCATCTTGCTTATCCTGTTGCTTGTGTGGTTGCTCTGACCAAAGGCTTTCTCAAGAGCGGGCAGGCGCGTATGCGTCGCATGACGCACTTGATGTAAACCACCGGTGGAATGAATGCCAGAAAGAACGCGGCTTCCGATAGAGGCCGCGTTCTTCGCTATGCCTTACCCTCTCCGTTTGCCATCTCAGGCATAGTTCCGGACGGGAAACGCTCAACAAACAGGCTTTGGGTGGGATAGGCAAAGGAAATTCCCTGCTGCTCGAACTTCCTGTAAATATCGAGATTGATCGCCTGTTGAATATCCATGTACAGGTTGAAATCGGGATCCAGGACGAAATACACTACCTCGTACTGAAGCGCAAAATCACCGTAGGATTTGAAGTGCGCCCGGTCAAAGCGTACCCGATCTTGAGCCTCCACCGTCTCTTTGATAATACCGGGGATGGCTGCCAGCTTTTCATGTGGTGTTTGATACGTCACTCCGATGGAAAAGACGATGCGCCGCTCGAACATACGCTTGAAATTCCGGATGCGGCTCTTCATCAAATCCCCGTTGGAGAAAACGATTTGCTCTCCCGAGAGGCTGCGCATCCGCGTTGTTTTCAAACCTATGTATTCAACAGAACCCAGATAAGAATCGACGTTGAGAAAATCGCCGACAACGAAAGGCTTATCGAGAACAATCGAGAGCGAGGCAAAAAGATCTCCCAGAATATTCTGCAGGGCCAGGGCTACCGCTATGCCGCCGATGCCGAGGCCGGCAACCAGCGCCGTCACGTCAATCCCCAGATTGTCCAGCGCCACCAGCACAACCACGGCCCAGAGCGCAATACGACCCAGAAAACCCATCGCCTGCACTGTAGTAACTGCTGCGGCGTCGGTTTCCAGTTTCCGCTCTTTGTAGCTCTGAATCCAGAAGTCAATCAGATAGCTGCCCCACCGCGCGACCTGTAGCAACAATGCCATCACAACAATGCGGCTGATCCAGGCCACAGGCTTTTCCGGCAGCGCAATCACGGCAGCCGCAAACAGGGCCAATGCAACCAGGAAGTAGCCCCTCGTCTTTCTTAGCAGGTCGGCAATTACGTCATCAACGGCATTCGTCGTCTTCCTGGATATAGCCCCTACCCGCCAGACCAGGAAACGACGGAGCAGGATAAACGCCACAGATCCGATAACCCAGATGGCAAGCATGATGAGCCAGTCATAAATCCTGGCTCCAAGAAAAGGGTTTGCCAGATAGTCCTGGTTCAGGTCGTTGAGTAATTCCATTTTGAAAGAAAAATATTCAGGTAAAACCGCCATCCATCGCCGGATTCTCTAATAGCCGGCAACGCCGATAAGACGCATTGCCTCCCGCAGGGTTCTAAAAAAGTAATCGCCGCGACCCCGGCGCCTTGTTTCTGGCCTGAGAGAAGAAAAATGCAGAACAACGGATTAAAAATGGGCGGAATATATATTTTACGGAACCCTCAATCGAAACTTCAGTTGACGCCCGCACTTCGTCCCACCAGGAGGCCGTTACCATGGAAACAACGAACGATCGTGATATGCAGGACCGGCGCGTGGGTCCTACTGTCTCCAAAGAGAAATGGGTGAATCACGCAAAGGCCAAGATGGCAAAAGGCTATGTGCTCATTGTAGGCAACCAGCGCCGCACTGCCAATTTCTATATGCGCACGAAAGGATTTGAAATGTGTCCTTTCAATATAGCCAAACTTTTGATCAAGGAAGGCATCGTGGTAGAGTCAGGCCAGCATCACCTGGGCACGGTTTATCAACTTGCCAGCGATATCCTCCCGGACGAACCCAAACGCAAGCCGCAACGTGATCCCGAAGAAACTCCTGATGACGTGGACGATATAATTATTGACCTGTCTGATGATGAGGATGCGGAAGAAGCTACGGAAGAAGCTGATGACGTGGATGAAGAATAACATCTGAACGGGATCTCAATTTCCATGAAGCCTGCGAACCCATTCACCACGCTCTGGATGGCATACAGGGAGGCCGGCTACCCCTTTGGCGGCAGCAAAACCGCCATGCTGCTGTGGCACAGGTTTTCCACGTACGCAACGCGCAATTAAGCATTCTGCCGGTTGCCATACCTGCGCCGGAGCAAGGGTAGATCACACAGGAGTGATCCATACGTCTTCTATTCCTGCCAGGCGATTCCAGCATAAAAGGGAATCTTTCTGGCTATAACCGGGCATCCGGCATCCGAAACCTTTGAGGATTATGAGACACTTTGCTTCAGCCAGGCTTTTTCCTGTAACAATAGCTCTTCTTATCTTTTCAGCGGCTGCCCCGGCCGCTTCCGGCCAGGAAACGGCAATGCCCGTTGGGCCTTTTGTCAAATTCGCCGGCAACCCCGTGCTCACCCCTGGGTCGACGGATTGGGAGCAAAGGGCAGTGTATAACCCGGCTGTGTGGACCGATGGCGCGTCTGTCTGGATGTTGTACCGCGCTGAAGACTCGACGGGTACGGGCAAATGGAACGGGACTTCCCGAATCGGACTCGCGGTGAGTAAGGATGGACGCCATTTTGAACGGATGCCCGAACCGGTGTTTGTCCCAACGGAGGCATGGGAGTTGCCCGGAGGGAGCGAAGACCCGCGCATTGTGCAAGTGGACAGCGTCTTCTACCTGACATATACCGCGTACGATGGTGAAACGGCCCGTCTGGCGCTGGCTACGGGCAGGGATCTTCACTCATGGGAAAAGCACGGGCTTGTGTTCCCGGATCGCGGATGGACAAAATCGGGTGCGATCTTTGACAGGCCCGTAAAAGGGCGCTACTGGATGTACTTCGGTGACACCAATATCTGGGCGGCCTACTCTACGGATCTGTTGAACTGGACGGTGGTAGAGGAACCGGTACTGCAACCGAGAAGTGGTGAATTCGATAGCCGCCTCGTAGAACCCGGTCCTCCCCCACTCTTGACAGACAAAGGCATTCTGTTGCTTTATAATGGCGCAGACGATGATCTCGTCTACAAGACCGGCTTCGCCATTTTCAATCCGGATAACCCTCTCGAACTCATAGAGCGATCCTCCGCTCCCATTCTAGAGCCAACGGATCAGTTGGAGAAAGAGGGCCAGGTGGACAATGTGGTTTTCGTCGAGGGGCTGGTGTATTTCCAAAACGAGTGGCTGCTCTACTACGGCATGGGCGATTCCAGAATAGGACTTGCCGTACAGCAGGATAGCGGGTCAGACAAGTAGCGCCGCACGCAACGGGTTTTGCCATTGGAAAAGCGCTGCGTGCGCTCAGGTCAGCAAAGGAATGTCCACCCATGCACGTTTTTCCCAGGACTCATATCCCTTTTCGGCAAGTTGCACTCCTTTAGCACCTTCGAGCAGATTCCACCTGAACGGCTCGTCCTTGACAACGTGACGCAAGAATAACTCCCATTGCGCCTTGAAAGCATTGTCGAATGTCTGCTGATCGGGCATCGGAAGCCAATCGTCGAGGTAGCTATGCGGATTATCTACGTCAGGATTCCACACCGGGCGAGGCGTTGCATTGCCCGGCTGCAGCACACACTTGCGCAAGCCGGCTGAGGCAGAGCCTTCGGTTCCGTCCACCTGAATGGTGAGCAGGTCATCCCGCCGAACGCGCACGGCCCATGACGAGTTGAACTGAGCCACGATTCCTCCTTCCAGTTCAAAAATTCCATAGGCGGCATCATCCGCGTCCGCGTCATAGGCAATGCCCTGCTCATCCCAGCGCTGAGGGATGTGGCGCGCGCCCAGGCAAACTACACTTTTGACCTCGCCGAACAGGTTGTCTAACACATACCTCCAGTGGCAAAACATATCGAGAATGATGCCCCCTCCATCCTCCTTCCGATAGTTCCAGGACGGCCGCTGCGATGGAACGAGATTTCCTTCAAAAACCCAGTAACCAAATTCTCCTCTTACCGACAGAACACGCCCGAAAAACCCGCTGTCGAGCAATTGCTTCAGCTTCCTGATGCCGGGCAGCCAGAGTTTATCCTGCACCACTCCGTGCTTAACGCCCTGCGCTTCAGCTAACCTGTAGAGGGAGAGCGCCTCTGCCGTCGTCAGCGCCGTGGGCTTTTCGCAATAGACATGCTTACCCGCTTCAATTGCCCTGCTCACACTGTCCACTCTTCGATCCGTCGTCTGGGCATCGAAATAGACCTGCGCGGAATCATCATTCAGGGCCTCCTCCAGATTAGCGCTCCATTTCTTGATGCCATATTGCGCGGCTAACTTGCCGAGCTTTGCGGTATTCCGCCCCACCAGAAACGGCTCAGGCATGATGACTTCCCGATCACTGAGCCGAATGCCTCCTTGCGCCTGAATGGCAAGAATCGACCTTACGAGATGCTGATTTGTGCCCATCCGACCGGTCACCCCGTTCATGATGACCCCGATCCTGTGTGTGTTTATGTGTTCCATAGAGCCGAAAAGACGAATAATACGTTGCCG
This sequence comes from uncultured Rhodothermaceae bacterium, assembly GCA_965365465.1. GTDB lineage: Bacteria > Bacteroidota > Rhodothermia > Rhodothermales > DASSAV01 > CBDUBU01. The sequence continues at coordinate 6,795 of CBDUBU010000002.1, read as the reverse complement.
GATAGGGTTCTTTAAGCAGGCTTTTTCGTGCATTGAGCAGCGGCTCCCTCCGGAAGGGGAGGCGCTTCGATGCCTGCGCGGGGCAATGTACCCTTGAGTTCCTGGCGCCAGTGCGCGACATCCCCGGCCGGGCCGTAACAGTAGATCATTTTCAGCGGTTCAGCGCCCACATTGGTGAGTTGATGAAATACCTCCGGTGGAATAAAGACAGCCTGTCCTGCGGATACGGTTTTCCGCTCCTCCCCAAGGCACATTTCACCGGCGCCCTCCAGAATGAAATAGATTTCTTCCTGCTCCTGGTTGTGCCACGGCACCTGCCCCCCGTGGGGTTCAAGCGTAACGTATCCCATTGAAAAGCTGGAAGCTTGAATGGGAGATTCTCCGCCAACCAAGTTCTGCGTTCTCCGGCGAGCCGGATATACGCGACCTGTTATCGCTTGCAGGTCTGCTACTATCATTTTTCCTCCAGGCAGACGTTTTCGTTCTCATTATTTACCATACCAGGCTCCACGCATCCGGCGCCATTACCCTTCCAGGACGTACCCTTGTGCCAGATTCCGGTAAGCATCGATCTGTCTCTTTTGCCATGCTTGATCCCGGCCCAGTTCAGATGCCATCAGTCGGGCCACTTCCGGCGCGGCCTCCATACCGGCTCGTGCGTTCAGCAACAACGAGCGCGTTCGCCGCGAAAGAACATCTTCAACGGTACGCGCCATTTCTTCTCTGACGGCCCAGACTACTTCTCCCCGGTAGTAGGGCAGGTTCGGGTGCAGACGTTCGGACCAGCCTTCCTTCTCTTGAAGTGTTTTCTGAACACCTGGTGCATCCGACCCGTAATCTTCCAGCGGCTCTTCTCCTGCAGCATGTTTCAGCCAGCCATGAAGGCGCAGATTTTCCGTTTTTGAGGGACGTTCGTCCAGTCCGGCTACAATGGCGGCCTCGTTAACTGTATCCTCGGCCATCTTGCGGTATGTTGTCCACTTCCCCCCCGTAATGGTCACGAGACCTGATGGTGAAATCATCAAGGTATGGTCACGGGATATAGCCGCCGTGTTCTTTTCGTCGCCGGCCTTTACGAGAGGCCGCAAGCCTGCGAACATACTGAGCACATCGGAGGCTACAGGATCTTTGGTTAAATACCGCGCTGCGTGCGTTAGCAGAAAGTCAATTTCGTCTTCCAGAGGGCGCGGCTCAAGGGAAACCTCCTCCACCGGTGTATCGGTAGTTCCTACGACAACGCAGTCATGCCAGGGCACCGCAAAAAGCACCCTGCCGTCATCCGTATGAGGAACCATGATGGCGCTGTCACCGGGCAGAAAAGACTTGTCCAGCACCAGATGCACCCCCTGGCTTGCGTTGATGACAGGGGTTGATTCCTGGTCATCCATATGCCGGATGCTGTCCGTAAAAACCCCGGTTGCGTTAATGACCACGCGCGCCTTCAACGCATATTCCTTCTCTGTCTCAAGGTCGCAGGCAAGCACGCCACTGATGAGGCCATTCTTTTTCTGAAGCCCGATGACCTTCACGTAATTAAGGACAACACCGTCGAGGTCGACGGCAGTTTGCGCCAGGTTTATCGCCAGCCTTGCATCGTCGAATTGTCCATCGTAATAAACAACGCCGCCGCGCAGCCCTTCCGGCTCCAGCGTAGGAATTCGTTCCAGCGTTTCCTCCCGCGAAAGATTCCTAGAAGGCCCAAGTCCGAGTTTTCCCGCAAGCACATCGTACAGACGCAAGCCAATCCCGTAGAAGGGGCCTTCCCACCAATCGTAATTGGGTACGACAAAGGCAAGATGATGCACCAGATGGGGCGCGTTTTTTATCAGAAGACCTCTTTCCCGGAGCGCTTCGAGCACCAGCGAGATATTTCCTTGCTGGAGATACCGAACGCCCCCGTGGATCAGTTTGGTGCTGCGGCTCGATGTTCCCTTTGCAAAGTCATCCTGCTCCAGCAAAAGGGTCCGGTAACCACGCGAAGCAGCTTCTACAGCAGTTCCAAGACCTGTAGCGCCGCCTCCGATAATGATGAAGTCCCAGTATTCGCTGTCGGATTCCAACCGCTGAAGCATCAAGTCCCGGTTCATCAAGCACCTTTTCCTGTAGAATCGCAAAGAGCTCTTTCAACTACCAAACGGGGACGCTCTGATAAAAGCGGCAACACCAGAGGGCAGGAGGAGCGTCTTTCCTGGTGAGTCGTCAAGCATCATGCTGCTCCCATCCTCTGGCCCGGTCCAGCGCCCGACTCCAACCGGACAGCAGGTCAGAGGCATCATTCTGTGTCATTTCCGGCTCAAAGCGGCGGTTAACTTGCCAGTGGGCGGCTATATCTTTTTCGTCTTTCCAGAATCCTACAGCCAGGCCCGCCAGGTAGGCGGCTCCGAGCGCCGTTGTTTCAGCCACTTCGGGGCGCACCACCGGGACGCCCAGAAGATCCGCCTGGAACTGCATCAGCAAGTCATTGGCGGTAGCGCCCCCATCCACCCGCAATTCAGCCAGTGAGATGCCTGCATCGGCCTCCATGGCGCGTATCACATCTACGGTTTGATAGGCAATGCTCTCTAATGCCGCCCGGGCAATGTGTGCTGCCATCGTGCCGCGCGTAAGACCGACAATAGCGCCTCGGGCATAGGGGTCCCAGTGAGGGGCGCCTAACCCGGTGAAGGCAGGCACAAGGTAAACCCCATCTGTAGACGCTACACTTCGCGCCAGCGCCTCTACCTCCGAAGAAGACCGGATGATGCCCAACCCATCGCGCAGCCACTGCACAACAGCGCCTGCGATGAAAATGCTTCCTTCGAGCGCATACTCTACCCGTTCTCCTATCTGCCACGCAATAGTGGTCAGCAGGTTGTTTTTAGAGGCAACCGGCTTTGTCCCTGTATTCATGAGCATAAAACATCCCGTGCCGTACGTATTCTTGACCATTCCGGGACGGGTACAGACCTGTCCGAACAGGGCTGCCTGCTGGTCGCCTGCAATACCGGCGATCGGGACTTTCTGCGAGAGTAAATCGCCTGCTGTCGTTGCATAGACCTCGCTGGAGCTTCGAACCTCCGGAAGCATGGAACGAGGCACTCCCAGCGCATCAAGCAACTCATCATCCCAGCTTCGCGTGTGGATGTTGAAGAGCATTGTCCGGCTCGCGTTGGTAACATCGGTTACGTGCGTTTGTCCCTTCGTGAGCTTCCAGATAAGCCATGAATCGATAGTGCCAAATGCAAGATCCCCTGCCGCTGCCTTTTCACGAGCGCCCGGAACGTTCTCTAGAATCCAGTGAACTTTCGTTCCTGAGAAGTAGGCATCAATGACGAGACCAGTCCTGTCGCGGATGAGCGGCTCCAGCCCCTCGGCCTTTAGCCGGTCACAGTAACCCGACGTGCGCCGGTCTTGCCATACGATCGCGTTATACACAGGTTCGCCGGTATGCCGATCCCACACGACGGCGGTCTCACGCTGGTTGGTAATGCCGATAGCGGCAATATCACGCACTTCTATACCGCTATTGGCGATAGCCTCCACAGCGACGCCAGCCTGAGACGACCATATTTCATTGGGATCATGCTCAACCCATCCCGGGCGGGGAAAGATCTGCTGAAATTCTTTTTGCGCCAGGGCTACTACCGAGCCGGCATGATCTACGACGAGCGCACGCGAGCTTGTCGTACCCTGGTCGAGCGCGAGAATGTATGGCACGAAAACCTCCTTTGGTTGAAGATGCCTGCCAGAATAGTCGTTATGGGGTGATTAACGAGGCTGGCGCGACAAAAAGCGTGCTGCTCCAGTCAATGAGCACATAAACCAGAGCAGCCAGAAGGCCGCCGGCGAGCGGCCCTGCCACAGGAATCCACGCATAGCTCCAATCGCTGTCCCGTTTGCCGGGAATAGGCAACAAAGCGTGCATTATCCTCGGACTCAGATCACGCGCCGGGTTGATGGCGTACCCGGTTGTTCCGCCGAGCGAGAGACCTATCACCAGCACGACCAGGGCCACAGGCAACGCATCCAGGGCGCCTAGTCCCACTTCCGGCGATGCCAGATAGAGCACGGCAAATACGAGCACAAACGTGCCTAACAACTCTGAAATAAAATTAGAGAAATCAGCCCGAATCGCAGGACCCGTACAGAACACGCCCAGTTTTGCGTCTTTGTCCTCCGTCACGGCGAAATGAGGCTTGTAATGAAGCCATACCAGAAAGGCGCCTACCGCTGCTCCGAGAAACTGCCCTGCCCAGTAAACGGGGACATCTGCCCATGCGAACTTACCGGCTGCAGCCAGCCCGATGGTGACGGCCGGATTCAGGTGCGCCCCGCTGAACGAAGCCGTGGTGAATACGCCTACGAAAACGGCCATGCCCCAGCCGAAGGTGATCACAATCCAGCCGGCGTTGTTGCCCTTCGTGCGCGAGAGCACAACGTTAGCGACAACACCGTCGCCGAGCAAGAGGAGTAAGGCCGTTCCGACAGCTTCGGCCAGAAATGGAGGCATATACGCTCCTGAGATAGGTGATGGGAAAGTTGAAAGAATATAGGTGTCTTGCGGGCTTACTGCCAGTAATGGAACGACGAATCTGTTTTATTGCCTCTATTCGAAGCAGCAATTACCTGTTAGAATATTTCGCCTACCGAGAACACATCTTTATGGATGCTTCACAATGAAGGGACTTGCTCTGCCTGATGATTGCCCTTATCTTAGCAAGCCTCTGATAAAGGAGGGAACATACAGGCGATCCCGGTTTAGAAGCCACGTCTGTAAAAGGTCCGGTAGTTCAGTTGGTTAGAATGCCAGCCTGTCACGCTGGAGGTCGCGGGTTCGAGTCCCGTCCGGACCGCCCACAAAAAAGCCCGAAGTTGCCTTTAGAAGCAGCTTCGGGCTTTTTTCTTGTATTCTCCTGTCAAGGAGGCCGGTTAAATGCCGGAGAGCACACCCATACTTCCACTATCTGTGTTTTGACTTGCCCTCTGCTAAAGCGGAGTATAATTACTCGTCTTCTTCTGACTGTGCTGGATTACCTGGGGCCGCATATTTTGCGGCGCGCGCATAGGCCGGCAATAAAACACGAAGCAGGTCTACGGCTTCGGCAGGCGCGAATACGAGTTCCAGGCTTCCCTGTCGAATTCGCACCTCATCTTCCGTAACCAGGTAATCGTCCACGATCTGATTATGACGCGCTAATTCCATGAGGCGCTCCAGCGATGACTCAATCAGGTATTGCATCTGTAAACCCGTTGCTGTGAAATAGTAACCTGGATTACAAATAGTATCGGCAGAACGGTAAAAAAGTTAAATGCCCCTCGCGCACCGCTCAATGAGCGCCCACTCTCTTTTTATCTATCAACTGTGACGTAATTACCCGCTCCCGGGTAATTACTCTCCCAAACGCCCACACGCAAAAAATAAATGACCGGGCGTTGCACCAAGGAGTGAGATGATGTCCCCGATATTCACCGTAGAGACTGTCTGGACGTAGGAGTTAGGTGCAGCATAGACATGCGCACGTCACGAGCGCCTACCCTCCCAGTGCATAGATGCTGCCCTGCGTTCAGCATGACACGACGGATGGATATGCAGCGCCGCTTTGCCAGCTTGCCAGACCGCTTCTTATTGCTTCAACTTTTCGATATGCTCTTTTCGAAACTTCGCTACCTTTGGCTCTATTACTGCCTGGCAATACATCTGGCGGGGATTCTCACGGTAGTATCCTTGATGATAATCTTCTGCCGGATAAAATACGTCCAGCGGTTTCAATTCCGTTACGAGCCTGTTTCCCCAGATCCCGGCGCTTTCAATCTCGGAAATGACCTGTTCTGCAACAGCTTTCTGTTCGGGAGAATGGTAGAAGATTACTGACCGGTACTGCGTGCCCACATCCGCTCCCTGCCTATTTGGCGTCGTGGGGTCGTGGATGCCAAAGAACACGTTGAGCAGATCGTAATAGGTAAGCGCTTGCGGATCGAAAGCGACCTGAACAACCTCGGCATGACCGGTCGTCCCCGAACATACCTGACGATACGTTGGCGCAACTACCGTCCCTCCGGCATAACCTGACAGGACTGATTCGACGCCGCGCAGTTGCTCGAACACAGCTTCCAGGCACCAGAAGCATCCTCCCCCCAGTGTGGCAATCTCTTTTCTGTCGTTCATCTATGTTGGTTAATCTGGTTATCCTGCTGCGAAGTGAGTGAATGCATGGCAAGGATCTTTGTTGCCCCCGCCACGCAGATCATCCTGTCCGGCCAACCTTCCAGGGCCCGGAAAACTATTGGTTTTCCTCCTTGAATGGCCCCTCCTTCGGAGACAAGAGAGAAGCGCCCGTTGAAGCCAGGATGCCAAGAATCAGATAGCCCGTGAGGGCTTCCATAGCGGCAAGCACCCGGCCGATGCCTTGAGGATAATAATCTCCGTACCCGAGCGTCGTAAAGGTAACTACTGAATAATAGACGCAGATCAGAAAATCGTTGACCGTTTGCGGACCTGACGGAGTGTTATCCATGACTCCGATCATTTTGTACATCCAGGCGAAAGCCAGAATCAGCAGGGTAAGATTAACGGAAACAAGAGCGATTTCAACCCAGACACGTCCTTTCCCGGCGAGCAGTCCCCGGACTCTGGATATCAAGAGCCAGATGAAAGTGCCCACGAACACGGCTCCGAGTACGATAATCAAAACGGATCGCGGCACGCCATCAGGTAGAAACTGAGCAAGGGAAATCCAGATGCCTCCCGATAGAAGAAGTAGAAGGAAGATGGTTGATGCAGCAATGGTTTTTTTCATTGGTCATTCGGTTGCAGCA
>CBDUBU010000001.1:0-57399 GCA_965365465.1 uncultured Rhodothermaceae bacterium | reverse complement strand
TATAGCAGGGGTAATAAGGGTTTTCTATGGCAGATCAGGCCGTGGATATTCAAGGGGTCACTCATCGGTATGGCGACCGTCCGGCGTTACAGGATGTGACGCTCTCTGTGGAGCGCGGTACACTTTTCGGGTTGCTTGGGCCGAACGGCAGCGGGAAAACGACGCTTTTTCGTATTCTGTCAACGCTCATCAAAGCGCAGGAGGGGGAAGTTCGTATTTTTGGTCTCCATGCGGCCAGTCAACCTGACGAGGTGCGTCGGAACATCAGCGTCATCTTTCAGCAACCCGCCCTTGATGATGATCTCACCGTTTCTGAAAATTTGCGCTTTCATGGAGCGTCATACGGGCTGCATGGCGTGTCGCTAAAGCAACGCATGGGCGTTCTTCTGGAGCGTTTTGGATTAGCTGACCGGGCGAAAGCTCGTGTTGGAACGCTTTCAGGAGGGCTTCAGCGGCGTGTGGACCTGGTGCGTGGTCTGCTTCACGCGCCTCGCCTGCTGTTGTTAGATGAGCCGACTACCGGACTTGATCCTGGAGCGCGCAGGCTGTTCTGGCAGGAAATGGCTAGCCTGCGTCGACGGGAGGGCACAACGATGATAGCGGCTACACACCTCATGGAAGAGGCAGATGCCTGCGACAGGGTAGGGATTATCGATAGGGGTAAGGTAGCTGCTGTTGGCATCCCGGAAGCGTTAAAGCAACACCTCAGCGGTCAGACACTGTGGATCGAGGCAATCTCTCCTCACGATTTTTCTGACAGTGTGCAGGCCCGTTTCGGCTTCGACGCGCAGGTTGTTGAGAATGTCGTTCAGATTTCTCACTCGGAGGCGCATACACTCCTGGCGTCTCTCTATGATTCTTTTGGCGAGCAGATCAAGAGCGCTACCATACGGCGGCCTACGCTGGAAGATGTATTTATGGTTCATACGGGTCATCGTCTGGGCGAGCATACAGGCTCGCTGGAGAATGCGGACGCGCAACATGCGCCTGTGCGATAGGTTCATCATTCCGTCACATTTTTTCTTCCCAATGTTCATTCCCGGTCCAGGATTATGAGCAGTGCCATGCTTGCTGTCACAGCGCTCTGGGAGCGTGAAATCAAGAAATTCGTTCGGGACCGCAGCAGGCTTCTGGGAGCACTTGCCCAACCACTCGGGTTCTGGCTTCTACTGGGTTTGGGGTTCCAGGGAACTTTCAGGATTGCCGATGAAGCTGCCTCCGGCATAAGCTACATGGAATATCTGTTCCCAGGAATCATTACGATGATCATTCTCTTCACTGCCATTTTCTCCACGATTTCTATTGTGGAGGAGCGCAAGGCAGGTTTTTTGCAGGCTACCCTGGTTTCACCGACGCCACGCGCCGCGCTGGTGTTCGGATATATCCTGGGCGGTACGACCCTGGCAGTAGGGGAAGCACTTCTTTTTCTTGCATTGATGCCTGTGATTGGAATAAAGCCGGGGGCTATCGGGTTGTTGCTTGCCATAGTGATCAGCGTCATGACTGGTCTTGCTTTTACGGCGCTCGGATTCATCATCGCATGGCGCATGAATTCCACGCGGGGGTTTCATGCAGTAATGAATCTCTTTCTGCTTCCTCTGTGGTTTCTTTCCGGCGCTCTCTTTCCAGCAGAAGGAGCCTCTCTCATGCTGCGATGGATAATGTTTCTGAATCCTGTTTCATATGCGGTAAGCGCTCTGCGACAAGCCATTTACTGGCCGCAGGATACCTCTCTTCATATCGCTTCTCTTAGCATAAGCTTGCTCGTGAGTGTGCTTTTTGCGGGTGCTCTGGTGGCGCTGGCAGTCTGGACTGTTCGCCGCCCTCTATTCGGCGATCGCTGAAACGAGTGAGACAGGCGCCGGGAAACGGGTTCTGCCGGTGCGCGTTGCATCACGATATGGAACAGGATCTTATCATAAATGCCGGTCAGAGCGCTCGCCCTGACACAGGCATCGTTAACATCAAAGGTATGGGGCGGGCTGAACTCGAAGCGTTCGCAGCAGCCCTGGGGCAGCCCTCATACCGGGGGCGTCAGATTTTCGCGTGGCTCTATGGGAAGGGGGCGACCGCGTTCGAGGAAATGACGAATCTGCCCGCAGCTTTCCGGGAAACACTTGCAGCCGAAGCGCGGATAGAGACCCTCTCCTGCGTGCGTTTGCAGTGGTCGCGCGACCGCACCTGCAAGGCGCTGTTCGAGTTATCTACAGGAAACCACATCGAAACGGTTCTCATACCCGACTTCGAAGATGAAGACAGCCTCCGGCGGCTCACCGTTTGTGTTTCGAGTCAGGTAGGCTGCGCTATGGGATGCGCTTTTTGTGCGACGGGTCTGATGGGGTTCCGGCAGAACCTGACGGCGGGTGAGATTTTTGACCAGGTCAATTACATGAACACCCTGGCTCTTGAACATTTTGGTCGTAGCGTCTCAAATATCGTGTTTATGGGGATGGGGGAGCCATTGTTGAATTACGACCGGGTGTTGAAGAGCATTGAACTGCTGACAGACCCTGATGGAGGCGGTATTGCACCGAAGCGCATAACGGTATCGACAGTGGGGTTAGCACGGCGAATCAAGCAGCTTGCCGATGACGAGGTGCGTTTTAATCTGGCAATTTCCCTTCACGCCCCCGTTGATGAGAAAAGGAGCGCTATCATGCCTGTAAACCGGGCAGCCAGTACGGATCTGAAAGCGCTCAAGGATTCCATTCAGTACTACACGCAGAAAACGGGTCGTCGCGTTACGTATGAGTACTGTATGTTTGCTGGTTTCAACGATAGTGATGAAGATGCTCGGCGGCTGACGGAGGTTATACGGTGGGCGCCCAGCAAGGTCAACCTGATTATGTACAACCCTGTCGAAGGACTTGGCTTCAGGCGGACGGCGGAGAAGCGGCTGAATGCTTTTATCCGCATTCTCGTTCGTAACAAGGTTCCTGTTACGGTGCGCCGGAGCCGCGGCGACGATATCGACGCTGCCTGTGGACAGCTAGCTGTGAAAGAAGACCAGTAGCTTGCTGCAAACGCTGAGTAAGCAGCCGGGCGTGGGGGAAGAAAAGTTTCCAGAACGTTATGTCGGTTGCGTGAAGCTTCATTGCGCGAGCAAGTGATATTGCGTTTCATTGAGCATGAACTTTCGTAACAACTATCCCCGTACTATTCGATGCAATATCCCTATGATTCGCAATCGGGCTTGCGCGGCAGCCTGACGAAATGGCTCGTTGGTTTTTTCGGTTCGGTGTTAGCTTTCCTCCTTCTTCCGAAGACAATCAAGTTTTTCATACGCAGGTTTGTGCTCGGAGTTATAGGCGAGGTGGTTGCGGTTGTAATTGCGGGTCTGCTGACAGAAAAGGCCATCGACAAGGTGAGCAATTCTGATTGAGTTGCTCTGATCCATCCTGTTCAGGAGATCAAAAGCACTTTCCCGGTGGTTTGGCGAAGGGATGCGTATCTTACGATACCTTCTCATCTCCAACCACCGTTTCGTTTATAGTATGGAGCCTCTCAAGCCAAATGATCGCCCCGACAAAATCGGCATCATAACCCACGGGTCACTTAGCCAGGGCGTTGAGATGAAACTCAGCGCCTCGGAGTCTATCGAGAGCGTGGTGGCAGGTACGTTTGTGGTGGTGCAGGGAGCACGCTTCGATTATTTCTCCATGATTACGGATGTGTCTATTGATGCCGCCAACGAAGGCATTTTGCTTCATCCTCCCTCGGAAGACGAAGAATTGCTGCGTCTGGTGATGCAGGGCCTCTCTACGTATGCTACCGTTTCGTTGAAGCCCATGCTAATGATGGAAAACCGGCAGCATCAGGAGCTTTCGGGCGAGGCACCTCGTGCGGTAAAGACCGTTCCCTCGCACTTTTCCCAGGTAGCTAAGGCCACAGAAGAGGATGTCGCGCGTGTTTTTGGGAGCGAAGCCAACGAAGGAGGCAACAAGTTCTTTTCTGTAGGCGAGCCGTTAGGAATGGAAGGCATTCCGGTCTGTATCGACCTGGAACGGCTGGTGGAACGTTCAAATGCGGTATTCGGGAAAACGGGAACTGGCAAAACCTTTTTGACGCGGTTGCTGCTCTCGGGCGCGATCAAGACCGGCCGGGCAGTCAACCTGATTTTCGATATGCATTCGGAGTATGGGTTAAGGGCGCGTCAGGAATCGAATACGACTTCCTTCGTACGAGGGTTGCGCGACCTTTTTCCCAGTAAAGTCAGCATCTTCTCGCTGGATCCTAAATCTACGCGGAGCAGAGGACATCAACCGGATCATGAGGTATATCTGTATGCAGACCAGATTGAGCCTGACGACATACTGCCGCTTCGAGACACGCTCAATCTTAATGCTACGGCTGCGGAGAGTGCTTTTCTATTGCAGAACCGATACAGGAATAAGTGGCTATCCCGGCTGTTGGGGGCCGGCGCCGAGGAGATAGAGGCGATTGCGGAAGAGTGCGGCGCCAACCGGCTATCGCTCGATGCCTTGCGCAGAAAGCTTATCCAGTTCAGCAAGTATGAGTTTTTCAGCCTGGACTCGACAGGGAGCCGGCAAGATGTCATTGATGCGCTGCTGGAGACTCTGGATCGAGGTAAATCAGTCGTCTTCGAGTTCGGGAAGTACGACGACTTGAAGGTGTATTTGCTTGTTGCGAACGTAATTACCCGCCGGCTTCGGGAGCGGTACGAGCAGAAGACAAACCAGTATCTTCAGACGCAAAAAGAAGAGGATAAGCCTCGACAACTGATTATCACTATCGAAGAAGCGCACAAGTTTTTGAGCCCTGGAATCGCGCATGAGACGCCGTTCGGAAAGATAGCGCGTGAAATGCGCAAGTACTTCGTATCCCTTCTCGTGGTAGACCAGCGACCTAGTGGGATTGACGAGGAGGTGTTGAGCCAGATCGGCACCAGGATCGTAGCGCAGCTCAATGATGATAAAGACATCAACGCTGCGCTGGTAGGAACGCACGATGCTTCTGCCCTGCGACAGGTGCTGGCATCACTGGATTCAAAGCAGCAGGCATTGATCCTGGGACATGCGGTCCCAATGCCGGTCGTCGTGAAGACGCGAACGTATGACGAGTCGTTCTACAGGGCTATGCGTGACGGCGACGGGGAGGCGGCTGAAGGGTTTGAAGAGGCAAAGGCGCGGTTGCACCGCTTGATGTATTAAGACAGTGCATTCAGAAAAGCTCTGCCGCGCCCCGGCCTGGCGTGCTACTGCCTATAGCAAGTGCTTGATGCGTCCTCCATCGACGGGGAGTGCAATCCCGGTAATGTAACCAGCTCTGGCGCCGGCCAGGAACGTTACTGCCGCAGCAAACTCTTCCGGCTCGCCGATACGCTTCAATGCATTTGCATCTGCCCAGCCCTTTTCAATCTCCTCGGCGGATTGCCCGGTGCGCATTTGCGTCGTCTGGTTGAGGTGGGTGAGCCTTTCCGTGCGTGTATAGCCAGGCAAGACCGTGTTGACGGTGATTCCTTCGGCTCCCAGTTCTTCAGACAGGGTTTTCGCAAAGCCTTGAACACCTGCCCGCGACACATTGGAAAGATAGAGGTTGAGGATTGGTTGTTTTGCTGAGACGGAAGTAATCATAATGATGCGGGCCAAGCCCTCCTTTGCGCTGCGCCGGAGATAGGGGAGCGCGCGCCGGCAAAGGTTAATGGTGCTCATCAGGTTAAGTTCGAGCGCGCCTCTCCAGTCTGCGGCATCAAAGTCGTCAACGAAGCCGGCAGGAGGCCCGCCTGCATTAGTGACGAGAATATGAATTCCCCCGAAGCGTGCTTCCGTCTGCTCAAAGGCTTCCTGGATCTGATCTTCATCGGTTACATCGCAGGTGAGGGCGAGTACGCGATCTTCGTGCGAGTTTCCGTTCGTGACAACATGACGGGCAGCCTCGGTAATGCGCTGTTTGTCGCGCGAGCAGATTGTCACCAGGCAGCCCTCACGCGCTAGTTCCGTGGCTGTGGCAAGGCCAAGCCCGCTGCTGGCGCCGGCCACAAATGCAACGCGATCAGTTAGTCCTAAATTCATGAACAGTTTCTTTGAATAATATTCGCTTGGTTTAATGGAGGTGAAAGCGGAGTTTTGCGTCCACCATATACTTAACGATGCGTGTTATGACCCACCATAAATCTGTTTCAACGTCTCGCTCTCGCGTAGCAACTTCTCAGGCTCCGGCAGCAATAGGACCGTATAGTCAGGGCGTGCTGGCGGGCGACACGCTGTATTGTTCGGGACAGATTGCGCTCGACCCTGAGACGGGGAGCCTTGTTTCATTAAACATCGAGGCAGAGACGGAGCGTGTGCTTGATAATCTCGGAGCGGTGCTGCGCTCGGCAGGCATGGGCTACGAGCACGTAGTTCAATGTGTGGTTTACCTTACGGATTTAAGCGATTACGCTCAGGTGAACGAGATCTACGCACGGTACTTCAGCGAATTTCCTCCTTCCCGCATAGCTGTGCAGGCAGCAGCCTTGCCAAGAGGCGCACGCGTCGAGATTTCGTGCATAGCTGTTCGCTAAAGTCCTTCGACAGTAATTCTCAGCCTCACTGTTACCTCAAGGGCGTAGTCTTCGAGTGGTTCCAGGTCAGCAGGCGTCATTGTGAGGGTGAGACCGAAGGCAGGTTTCCTTAAGTGCGCAGACACATCCTGGACCGAATTGACTGTGAGACTGGTAGCAGGCCCTGCCGGGAAGTCGTTCTGCCTTGCAACCGTAACGCCAGACAATCCCTCCGAAACGATTTGAAGCTCTGCCGCTCTTACAATCTGGTTCAAACTGGTAAGGGGAGGTTGTATGCGCTGAAGGTTTGCCGAGACAACCTCGGCAGCAACAATTTCACTCTTGGCAAAGCCGTCCAGGTTATTTGAGAGATCCACCTGATCGCGGGAAGTGAAGGTGACATCTTTGCCGGGAGGCACCGACTCTGCTGCAAACTCAAAGCGGAACGTAGCTTCCTTCTGGAGCAATACCGTTTCGGTTCCATCCTCCAGTGTGTCGCAGCCTGCGAGGGTCAATGTCAGGAAGGCTGCAAGACACAAGCTTTGGTGAAGAAAGCGCGGAAGAAGTTTGTTTTTCATGCACAGAGCAGGTCGATAGAGGGCTGGATAATGCATAAGTTGAGATGTTGAAACCGTCAAAAGTGTAAGACAGAATACACTCTCATCTGTGGATCCAGGGCGTTGCGGCCGTTCAGGAAACCCAGTTCGATCAGGAAAGCGCACGCCACGACTTCAGCGCCGGCGCGCTGTGCGAGGCGGCAGGAGGCGGCGGCAGTGCCGCCCGTAGCAATAACGTCGTCGTGGATCAACACGCGGTCACCGGGAGCGAGCGCGTCCGCGTGCATCTCAATGATTCCTGCGCCGTATTCCAGGGCATAGGCTTCCTCGATTGTTTCATATGGCAGTTTACCTTTCTTTCTCACGGGAATGAAGCCTGCGCCGAGCCGATGGGCAAGCATTCCTCCGAGAATGAAACCGCGCGCCTCGATGGCAACCACCTTCGTAATCCTGTCCTCCAGGAAGGGTTCCGCGAGCAAGTCGATCGTCTGACGCAACAAGGCAGGATTTGCGAGGACGGGTGTAATATCCTTGAATTGCACTCCCGGCGTCGGGAAGTTTGCTATGTTTCGTATCGTGTGCTCCAGTTCAAGTGTAATTTCCATTCAGCCCTGTTTGCATTGTAATCATTGACCATTCACGAGATGGAGATCCTTTTCGTACTGATCACGGAAGGCGCTCACCGCTTCAAATATAGCATTTGCCAGGTTGTTCTGCCCGGCTTCACTTTTCAGAAAGCCAGCTTCACGCTTATTCGTCAGAAAACCTAACTCTATAAGCACAGCAGGCATGGAGGCGCTCCAGAGGACGTAGAAGCCTGCCTGCTTCACGCCACGCGAGTAGCGACCCGTCCTGCGTGTCAGTTCGTTCTCGATAAGCCCGGACAGTTGTTCGCTTTTTCTCATGTAGGCGCTCTGTGCCAGCGTCTGCAAGATCAGCGCCCGGTCATCGTAGTCCTGGTACTGCGCAGGATCGCTTTCGTACTGCACGACGCTGTTTTCACGCTCCATCACCTGTTTTGCGGCATCGCTTCTGTGCATACCGAGGAAAAACGTTTCGGTCCCTGCCGCTGCCGTGTTTTTAGCTGCATTGACATGAATGGACAAAAACAATTTTCCGCCGGCCCGATTGGCAAGCCTTCCGCGTTCTTTCAGTTCAATGAAGCGGTCATCCTGGCGGGTGTAGATGACATTGATGCCAAGCTGCTCCTTCAGATAGCGGCCCACTTTGAAGGCAACTGCCAGGGTTACGTCTTTCTCACGTAGCCCGTTGGCCTCTGCACCGTGATCTTTCCCGCCGTGCCCGGCATCGATGACTATGGTATCCAATTTCCATCGTTCTCCCCCCTCCAACTTCGCCGGCTCGGCCCTCCGGGGAGATTCAGCAGATAAGGCTCCTGCCGGCTGGTGGTCGTTAGAGATATACGTCAGCGACAGTAACAGGTCATCCGAATCACGATCCCGGTACAAAGCGGTTTCCGTGTGCACCGAAGGATCAATCTGAAGCCGAACCTTCAGGTGGCTCTGTTTCCATGGAGTCGCTGTGTATTCGTAAACTGGTTGCCGCGGTGGATCTTGTCGGCAGGCAGGGTTAAGAACCGTGTTGAAAAGATGGAACTCGATATGCTGTGCGTCTGTGCGGTCTGGAGCGCTATAGGCATGTACGGTTCCTGCCATGTGAAAACGGACGACCAGCCCTTTACCGTCAGCGCGTTCCGTAAACGAGATTCTTTCCACGGCCGGCAAAGGCTCGTGTGACGTTGCGTCAGTCGGGAACAGGGGAATGAGGCAAAGCAGCGTGAGAAGTAAAAGCAGGTTTCTTCGACTGCCGGAGACGAGCTTGTGCATGATCTCAATATTCATTCGCCTTGAAGGAAAACAGGTAGATGCAGTCGAAAACTGAGACGTGCGGTTGGCTACGGACGTTCCATTGGGAGACTATCTGTTGCGTTATAAAAGCCGCCTTAGCAGGATGCCAGTGGCCCTCCATCATGCTCTTGCTTCACAGGTCTCAAGGATTATTTTGCGGTTTACTGCGGGTTTTTAGCGGTTTACTGCGGTTTTTCGCTCAGGCAAAACAGCCCTGACAGGGTCAAAAAGGGGGTTTTGCGGTTTTTGCGGCCCAAAACGCAGTTTCACGCCCCACACCGCTTTATTTACGGGGGATCCCCATCGTTGAGGAACACTGGAACGCAGCCTGTTGCCGGCGCTCGCTTCTGAGCTTGCAGCAGGCTGGCACAACAGAGATCCCTCCTTTGTCGGGATGACAAGGGGGAAGGACAGCGCCAGACTGCAAAGCAAGCGTGGAGGTTGTGGCAACGCTGAGGGCTTGTTTGTTCCTGTGCTTCCTTCAACGAAGCAACCATTTCTGAAGATAGGCATCAGTTCTAAGCAGAGACAGGTTATTCCGGCAACCTGCCAGGTTTGCAGCGGCCGACGCGGTGGTGCGCCTTTGATGCGCAGGGGCTGCTACAGGATGGGCGGATCCACAGACATCATTTACACCGGGGGTGAGCCTCATGCAGTCTTACCAAACGGTTTTTCACAGGATTATACTTTGTACGGATGCAGTATCGACGCCGATCGCTTGTTTCTCAAGAAGATGTTTGAAAATCAAAGCCTCCGGTGGAGGCGCACCGGAGGCTCTGGGATCACAGGGATGACCGCGTTTACTGACCAATCAATTCCCGCATCCGGTCTTCGATAATCTGTTGTTTTTTCTCCTGGCGCAAAGCGAGGCGCTTTTGAAGTTCTTCCAACTGTCCCTGCAACTGCACAATTTCACGTTTGCGGTTTTCCTGTTTAAGGTCAAAAATGGTTTCCAGCTTGCTGCGAAGCTCAGTGAGGAGCGCCGTGCGGTCTTCGTTCGGGGAGAGCGTGCGAATGCGGGATGCAAGCTCATGGGTCATGGCCTCCATTTCCGCCTCAAGCATGATCTGATCAAAGAGTTCATGATCCTGCCGTCTGACTTCACCGAGGTACTGTTGCACTTCGATCTGAGGAAGTTGAAGAACTGCTTCCTGCATTTGCCTGGCATGAGAAGCGAGACGCTGGGCCATATCAGCGTTGCGTATTCGCCTGCGGGCCATCTCTTCGCTGGGTTGATACAACTGATGCGCCTTCTGTTCGAGTGCGTTGAACTTCAGCCCGTTGAAGCGCGAATAGGGTTCGTAGGGAAGTATCTGTCCTCTCTGTACCGGCGCAATTCCATCGATGAGGTCGAAGGACTGCGGCGCAGAAAGTTGCGCTCCGAATACATCAGGGCGAAAGAAGGCTGGAATGGAAGACTCTGCAGCATCGACATTGCCGATCACTTCAAGTGTGTTATCAGCAAGGCGGTAGAGCACGCCGTTGATCTCGATGACAGGGCTGCCATCGCCGATGAACCGATAGCTCTCCTCGCGGCCTGATACATCCAGAGCGGAAGGCAAGTTCTCGTGGGCGACTGTCCGACCGTCGATCATCACCTGTCCACCTGAAATTACCAGGGATCTTACCTCTTGAGGGTAGGCAGAGGGTGGCGCAGCGCTCTGGAAAAGGGCAAGCGTGCATATTAAAACGAGGCTTCGAGTCATCATATCTGTAAACGCTAGTGGTTAACCAAACTTGATCCTGTTGCGTAACGTATCCGGAGGGTGCTTTTCGATGCTCATTCCTGTACAGCCGGTTGGATTCCATAGTCGCCTCCGGAAGTTCTTGCGCCAACCGGCAGCATGTCTACGGAGATCAAAGGCTCCTCCCAGCCCGGTTCCAAGCCGCGATCTCGCAGCATCTCTACTCGCTGATAAACCAGAACCAGGTCAGCCGCGTCGTTCCATTCCATGTCTACGCCGGGCGACCCCCTAATGCCTTCCTGTGCTACAGCGGCGATCGTTTTTGAGCTTGCATTGTATCGTTGCTCATCTGATGGCGGATAAGAAGCGTCCAGGGCTGGTTTTTCGTCCTGAAGATTCGCGGCTTCTGGATCCTGTACTTTTTGTAGAGCAGAGGTCATCGGTTCAGGAGCGTTGGACGCAATCTCCGCAGGAGCTTCCAGAGGTAGATCAATGGGCCGGTTCGCAATGCTGAAAACAACCAAAACCAAAGCCGTCAGAACTCCCATCCCCAGAAAGCGCCTCATTTGAGATGTAGACCGAGGCAAAGAAGGGCGGTCTTTACGAGCAAGCGCAGAAGACCGGGAGGCTGCACCGGAAGGAAGACCAGCGAGGATTTCCTCTATTACATGGGGATCCGGACGGCGGGCGCTGCGGCGGTCCAGCAGGCGTTTGATCTCGCGAAACGACTCCAACTCCAGTCGCGTTTCGTCGTCCAGCGTTGACTCTTCCTGCGAGTGCTCCGGGTCGCCGTTTTCGTAGAGAAGGCGGACGGCATCCAGTCTTTTCTCTATGCTTGTACGTGATTCCATAGTTCTAGAGGTCAATCGAGCCGGCCAGTGTTTTTCTGGCAGGGTTCGTCAGCATTCGACGGAGATTGAGCAATGCATACCTCATTCTACCGAGCGCAGTATTGATCGAACAGTCTGTCAATGCTGCGATTTCGCGGAAGGTGAGTTCAGTTTCATGGCGTAAGAGCAGGACCTCCCGCTGATCGGGCGAGAGTTGGCCGATGCATTCTTCCAGGCGCGCACTCAACTCAAGCTGATGAAACTGGTCGTCAGGAGAAGGCAGGTCTCCGGGGAGGGCATCCCAGAAGGAGGTTCCTTCTTCGCAATCGGCAGCCGGCGCATCGTGCCATTTTTTTCGGCTCCGGAGGTGATCCAGCGTAGCGTTGCGTGCAATCCGCATAACCCATGCCAACCACCGTCCCTGTTGCTCATAGCTTCCGCGCTGCTTCTGCATGGCAGCAATAACGCGGAGGAATGTTTCCTGGAAGAGGTCATTGGCTACATCGCGATCATGCACCATTCCCAGCAGGTAGCCGTAAATGCGCTCCTGATGGCGTTCCAGCAATGAGCGGAACGCCCGTTGATCTCCGTAATCAACGTATGCAGCTACAAGATCCTCGTCCGTTGGATGCATCCGGTTGTGTTAGTGCGACTCGCAGTTTCAGCCAGAGGCGTACCCGGCGTGTGCATTTTGTGTTTTTATCCTTCTTATCATGCACGCGCTCTCAGGAATAACGATCCCCTATTTCACTTTAGTATGCACGCTATGCTGAATACTGATCCGTTTTCCCTGCTTCGAGGCAAAAGCAAGGGCTGCAAGCAGGGGGATGATTCATAAGACCCTGGCGCTTGTTCTTATTTTTGCCCGCAATGGCGTACATTTGAAACCGCCAGGTGTTTTCGGGAATTTGTTTACGACCATACGAATACAGGACTGAGGTGCATACATGGCTGGAGTTGATCGTGACTGGGTTGTATTGAAGTTTGGAGGAACGAGTGTTTCGACGCGGGAGCGCTGGGAGACCATTGCACGAATAGTACGCCAGCGAATCGAAGAAGGATTGAAACCGTTTGTTGTGTGCTCCGCGTTGAGTGGGATCTCAAATATGCTTGAGAAACTGCTTGTGGAGGCAGTCCGCAACGCGCATGAACCTGTGCTTGCCGGCATCAAGGAGCGCCATATCGAACTTGCGGCTGCCTTGAAGGTGGATGCGGGTAAGCTGTTGTCGGATGATTTTGTTGCTTTGTCCCGGATGGCGCTTGGAACTTCATTAACGGGAGAGGTAAGCCCCCGATTGCACGCACGGGTAATGGCTATGGGAGAGATCATGGCTACCAAATTAGGAGCAGCCTTTCTGGTTCAGGAAGGCCTGGCGGCTGAGTGGCTGGATGCACGCGAGATGCTTTCGGCGCTGGAAGAGCCGGAGGCCCCTGAAGTGCGGCGTTACCTCTCTGCAAATTGCCTGTTTGATCCTGATGGTGATTTGCAGGAGCGGCTCAATTCAAGCGGCGCGCAGGTGTTTCTGACTCAGGGTTTTATTGCCGCCAACAACGCAGGAGAAACGGTTCTTCTTGGTCGGGGCGGCTCCGATACGTCAGCAGCCTATTTTGCTGCAAAGATTCAGGCGCAGCGGCTTGAGATATGGACAGATGTGCCCGGCATGTTTACGGCAAATCCTCATCAGATTCCGTCAGCGCGGTTGCTGCGGCAGCTTGGCTATAACGAGGCGCAGGAGCTAGCCACCATGGGGGCCAAAGTTCTCCACCCGCGCTGTCTCGATCCGGTTCGGAAGTACCATATTCCCCTGCACATCTGCTGCACGCAACGTCCTGAACTTGAAGGAACTGTAATTACTGACGACATTCCTGATTCCGGCGCACAGGTTAAAGCGATCTCGGCAAAAACCGGGCTGACGCTGATTACCATGGATACGTTAGGAATGTGGCAGCAGGTAGGTTTCCTGGCTGATGTGTTTTCAGTTTTCAAGCGCAACGGACTGTCGGTGGATTTGATCGCTACGTCGGAGACCAATCTCACGGTAACCCTGGATCCGATGACAAATGCGCTGAAGCCGGGAGTAGTCAAGGCGCTCTTGCGGGACCTGAATGCCTATTGCAAGGCATCCGAAATTACCCCCTGCGCGGTGGTGAGTCTGGTAGGGCGGAGGCTTCGTTCTATTCTATCAGAACTTACTCCTGCTCTGGAAGTGTTTGAGGAACATCAGATCTATCTGGTATCTCAGGCCGCGAGTGATTTGAATCTGAGTTTCGTGGTGGATGAAGAGCAGGCAGATCGTCTGGTGCGTGAGTTGCACGCGCAGTTGTTTGGAGACCGCCAGCCCGATCAGTTGTTTGGCTCTACGTGGCGCGAATTGTCAGAAGAAAACAGGGAAACGGCGGCCGGAAGTCTGCCTGTGTGGTGGAGGGACCGGCGTGCGGCGCTGCTGGAGATAGCCGCCCGGCATACCCCGGTTTTTGTATATGATGAGGAAACCCTCAACGCCTGCGTTGCTGATCTGGCTTCCATCGACGCGGTAGATAAGGTTTTCTATGCTGTAAAGGCCAACCCCAATGCCGAAATCCTACAGGTTTTCCACGACGCAGGACTCAGTTTCGAGTGTGTTTCTCCGGGAGAATTGAATCACTTACGCAGCTTGTTTCCTGACTTAAGTCCAGATCGCCTGCTTTTTACGCCGAATTTTGCTCCTCGGGAAGAGTACTCGGCCGCGTTCGAAATGGGGGTTCACGTTACGCTGGACAATCTTTTCCCTCTGGAAGCGTGGCCGGAAGTTTTCCGCAACCAGGAAATCATCGTTCGGGTTGATCCGGGGCAGGGACACGGCCACCACAAGTACGTGCGCACCGCCGGATCTCGTTCCAAGTTTGGTGTAACGGCGGCAGAACTGGAGCGGCTTGTCACGCTTGCCGATGTCGCCGGAGCGCGTATCGTCGGGTTACATGCACACGTAGGAAGCGGCATCCGGACGCCCGAAACATGGTTCAATACAGCGGTTTTCCTGGCCTCGCTGGCGAATGAGATGGAGGATGTGCGCCTATTGAATGTAGGAGGCGGCCTGGGCATTTCGGAACGTCCGGGGGTTCCGGTGCTGGATGTGAATGTAGTTGCGGAGACACTTGCAAAGGTCAAGGCAGCGCATCCTCAATACCAGCTATGGATGGAGCCTGGACGCTATCTGGTTGCGAATGCGGGGGTATTGCTGGCGCGTGTAACGCAGATCAAGGACAAGGGAGTGGTTCAATATGTGGGCGTGGATACAGGCATGAACTCCCTGATTCGACCTGCCCTCTATGGATCCTACCATCAGATCGTTAACCTGTCCAGGCTCGACGAAACACCGGCCATCACGGCGGAAGGGGTAGGGCCTATCTGCGAATCGGGCGACATACTTGGTCATGGAAGACCCCTGCCTCAAACCACGAGCGGCGATGTTATGCTGGTTGCTACGGCAGGAGCCTATGGCCGCGCTATGAGTTCAAACTACAACCTGCGTGAACCGGGGTTGGAAGTTATGCTACGTGCAGAAACGGCAAATATCTATTCAGGAGCGCGTACGTCGGATGGTGTGTAAACTGAGAGATCGTTCTTGTTGACCAACGTGGTTAGAAGCTCCGTAAACTCTGCATTTTCAAGATGGTCCTGTAATGTTTCCATCGTGAGCGGCTCTGCGCCGGAGAGGAGCGCTGCTGCGAAAGCGAGGTCCGGGGGCAGCACGAATTCCTCTCCGCTGACGAAGAGACTGGCTCCACCGTTGGGGTAATTGATGTAGGCAAAGCGGGATATTGCTATGCGGCGCAACTCCGCACCGCCGTGAAGCAACGCTGCCAGATCGGTTGCGGCATACAATGTACCGTTCCATTCTGAACCGGGATCGCGTGTGGGTTCAGTCACATAGGAGCCAAACCAGCGGTCAATGGTTGTGTCGTCCGCTAGCAGGTCACGAAGCACCTTTCGGATTTTTGCGAGTGTAAGTGGAGAAATTTCGCCCGGATGGAATTGCGGCCTCAGGTCCGGATCTGAGTAGCGTCTGGAAGGGTCTGTTTCTTCGGCCATGCGGCTGAAAAAGCCCGAAATGATTTCTGCATCGCCCGGGGCCCGAAAGCCGATAGAGTATGTCATGCAGTCATCCAGCGCTACTCCCAGGTGCGCGTAACGGGGAGGCAAGTACAACATATCGCCGGGTGCGAGCACCCAATCCTCAGAAGGCTCAAACTCCTGAAGGATCCGAACGTCAAGATCCGGGATCAGTACTTCTTCCAGGAGGGGGCTGGAGCCAATTTGCCAGCGCCGGCGCCCTAGCCCCTGTAATAAGAATACATCATAATGATCGATATGAGCGCCCACCGAACCATCCGGGGGCGCATAGCTCACCATGATATCGTCGATTCTCCAGTTGGGTATGAACCGGAACCGGTTGAGTAGATCGGCCACAGGGGGGACAAGGCGATCAACCTCCTGCACAAGCAAGGTCCAGTGGGTTGCAGGAAGGTCTTCGAAATCATGAGGTTCAAAAGGACCATAGAGGAGTTGCCAGGGATATTCTCCTCCCTGTTCAAGAATCAGGCGAGCCGTCACGTCCTCCTCACAGGCCAGACCGGCAAGATCTTCCGGGGAAAGCGGCGAGACAAAATCCGGGATTGCATTCCGGATCAAAAGAGGTTTCTTTTGCCAGTATTCAGCGAGAAAATCGGCTGGAGACAGGTTGCCGAGAGGCGCAGCAGTCATTGAAAGAAACCGTGAAGTAAAAGACACTTTTCTCATTCAACATCAAGATAACCAGCCAATTCTTTCATAAGGAGATTTTCGTCCTCTTGCGAGAAATGAATCTTCTGGTGCAGGGATGGGCTTTGCCGTTTTGCCAGAGGGCGTCTTTGCAGAATAAAACAGGCAAAGCCGCAGGCGATAGCTGCGGTAAAAGCTATCGCTGCTTTCGATCTGGCAGATAGTCCGTGGTTACCTGATTGGATCATCACAGAATGCAAGTTTATTCAGGGATGGAAGAAAACACCCTGGAAGGGAGATCCTGAGAAAAAGTTAATGTATAACCGTTACAATCCCGGATTGAGAACTCCCTGCTTCCATTTCCGGCAGTGTGTATGCCCCGAACAATGGCGGCAACCTGCTGAAGTCTTTCAAACAGGTCTTCGATTTCGTTTACAGGGATTATCACGTTCAGGGCGCTCCGGGAAGCCTGGCCTTGCAAAGGCAGCAGCCCGCCCATGCTTGTCGGGGTCTGAAAAAGCAACTCCACATCCTCTCGCCGGACAAGCGCCCAGTTGAACGGGCTGCGATCCGGCAGGGTTATGACGAGTTCGAAGCCGAGGATGTTCTGATAATAATCTACAGTCCGTTCGACATTTTCTACTAACATGAGGAATTACGAAATCCGTTGGCAGAAGGTGGCGCGTCCGACGTTGTCAAGGAATGAAAATAGCAGTAGTTGGTGACAGCGCTGTGTCACGAGCAGGGGCGTGATGCGACAATGATTTTCACAGACTTGTTCGAGAGATGAGGAGAAGCCGAACACAGTCAAACCTTTGCCTTTTGTCATCGTAGTAAGGTTTCAGGAATTCGAGGCACATACCGCAAAAAGTAATGGTTGCCGAAAGCCGTATCTGGATTGTTATCGGTCTGAGTCTTGTATGCTGGGGGGGTGTTTCTCCTCCACCTGCTCAAGCTCAGGACCAATACTCCTTCACTATTGCTGCCGTCAAGTATAGCGGCGGGGGAGATTGGTATCAGGGACAAACGCCGCTGCCTAACTTGCTGAAGTACGTGCGCGACCATACGAACCTGGATGTAGCGCCGCAGGCAGAGGTGGTTGAGCTAACCAGCGACAAGATCTTCAGTTATCCCTTTCTTTTCATGTCGGGACATGGGAATATTGCACTCAATGAAGACGAAGTCCGGCGCTTACGTCGGTATCTTCTGGGGGGTGGTTTTCTCTACATAGATGACGACTATGGCCTCGACAAATATGTGAAGAGGGAAATTAAAAAAGTTTTTCCGGAGTCGGATTGGGTCGAATTGCCCTTTAATCATCCCATCTACCATACTGAATACGATTTTCCCGGCTTGCCGAAGATTCATGAACACGATGGCAAGCCGCCCCAGGGATTCGGGATTGTACAGGAGGGACGGCTGGTTATATTTTATTCTTATGAGACGAATATCAGCGATGGATGGGAATCGCCGCAGGTTCACAACGATCCACCGGAGAAACGAGACCAGGCGTTACGCATGGGCGCCAACATCCTTGTCCATGCCCTTATGAACTGAAGGAAAGGCGTACGGGTTTTCTGCGGACGCCTTCTAAAACAAAAGCTTTGCTGTTTATGCGTACGTCTGTCGTGCTTCTGCTGCTTCTGATGATTACGCTGGTTTTTTTTAATCCGGACATGGAGGAGTTCAAGGTATTTGTAGAGAAGCAGTCGAAGGGGTTGCTTCAAGAGCAGGTAGTCGGCAGCCCATTTGGAGAAGCGCTCTCTGGGATCGGCTCCCGACTGGCCGGTTCATATATCGATCGTGTCACGGAGCGAGAGAACTATGTGTTTTTCAGCATCTACACCATAGATCTTGACGGGAAGGGCAAAAGCGAAAACGAGTGGCGGTTCCTGGGAATTGAAGGCACATTCTTTGAGGTGAAACGCCCTAGCGCATTATCCCGATAAAATGTGTGTTCAAGTCTCGACAGCCGTCGAAAATCTAGCGTTGAGAGGCGTGTTCTCCTTAACTTTCAACAACGTATGGCTTTTGGAGTTGCGCGGGGTGCGTCTTAGCCTATGGGATATGTCATCCCAATATGATTTTACCACAGTCCTTACAACATAAATCGACGTTGGCGCCGCATGATTGATCTGCAAACACAAGATCCTGAAGTATTTGAAGCGATTGAGCAGGAAGTAGAGCGTCAGAACGATGGCCTTGAACTGATTGCTTCTGAAAATTTCGTTTCAAAAGCAGTGCTTCAAGCTATGGGTTCTCCGCTCACGAATAAATATGCCGAGGGACTGCCCGGCAAGCGGTACTACGGAGGTTGCCAGTACGTTGATATTGCCGAAGATCTGGCGAGGGATCGGGCGAAGGAGTTGTTCAAGTGTGATTGGGTAAATGTGCAGCCCCATTCCGGTGCGCAGGCGAATGCAGCCGTTTACCTGACCCTATTAGAGCCGGGAGATACGCTTCTTGGGCTTGATCTCGCGCACGGAGGCCACCTTACCCACGGCAGTCCTGTAAACTTTTCCGGGATGCTGTACAACGCAGTGTTTTACGGTGTGGAAAAGGAAGGACCTCTTGCCGGCCGTATCGATATGAACAAGGTGCGCGAAACGGCCTTGCGTGTTAAACCCAAACTGATTTCAATCGGCGCAAGCGCGTACCCGCGCGACTTTGACTATAAAGCTTTTCGCAGCATTGCGGAGGAGGCAGGAGCATTCCTGTGGATGGATATGGCGCACACCGCTGGTCTTATCGCAGCAGGATTGCTCAATGACCCAATGCTACACGCGCACATTGTCTCTACGACGACGCATAAGACCTTGCGGGGGCCTCGGGGCGGAATGCTGCTGATCGGCAAGGATTACGATAATCCGTTTGGCAAGACGGCTCCGAAAACGGGACGCACTCGCAAGATGAGCGAGCTTTTTGATTCGAGTGTC
The DNA here is from genome assembly GCA_965365465.1 of uncultured Rhodothermaceae bacterium. Taxonomy (GTDB): domain Bacteria; phylum Bacteroidota; class Rhodothermia; order Rhodothermales; family DASSAV01; genus CBDUBU01. The sequence goes on along the minus strand of CBDUBU010000001.1, from coordinate 38,280 downwards.
TTTCCCGGCACGCAAGGCGGCCCGCTCATGCATGTCATTGCCGCCAAAGCCGTGGCGCTCGGAGAAGCATTGAAGCCTTCTTTCCGCGACTATGGCCGACAAGTTCTTGCGAATGCCCGCGCTATGGCAGATGCTTTTGTGGAGCAAGGCTATAATCTTGTGTCCGACGGCACCGACAATCACCTCATTCTGATTGATCTGCGCAACAAAGGCATAAGCGGGAAAGATGCCGAAGCCGCGCTGCAAGCAGCAGACATTACCGTGAATAAAAACATGGTTCCGTTTGATGACAAGAGTCCTTTCGTAACCAGTGGAATTCGTCTGGGCACGCCTGCCATGACGACGCGCGGCTTCCGCGAGCAAGAGTTCTTGCAAGTCGTGGACATGATAGATCAGGTGCTTCAAAATCCGGGCGACGAGCACACCCGGGGTCGTGTCAGGGGAGGAGTGCAGGAGCTATGCAGGCAGTTTCCCTTGTACGATTTCGCCGTTGCGTGAGCGGAACGGATCTGGAGCAAGCCGGTAGACCATCTTCCGCCAGATCCATTAGTGTTGAGGCAACCTCGACGAGCATAATAAATTCAAAAAACAAAGTAGCTTATATTCTTGTTCAACGTTGTAGCATCCCGTGAACAAGAAAGCAAGATAATAAGCCTGCGAGCCGGCGACCCCAGGCAGCAGTTCTGTATATGTGATTGGAAAACGTTCATGGCTAGCAGCACGCTAACGAGTTCAACCTATGCTGACCTTGTCGAACTAGGGCGACGTCTTTATGAACACGCCCTCGTGCGGCGCGAGCAGGAGCTAATCACGGATCCGCGCGGACAGCCGATAGGCTGGTTGCTGGACACCCGGATTCCCATGCTGGATGGACGCGTCGTGAATGAGGTCGGATCTGTGCTCTCAGAGCGGCTGCGAGCCAAAGGCGTGTTCCAGGTAGCAGGCTACGGGTTTGGAGCCTTTTCGATGGTCTGTTCAGTACTGGCAGCGCCCGGAATGCCGGCGTTTAAGGGCGGTTTCGTGCGGGAGCAAAGAAAACCCCACGGGCGCCGGCGCCTTGTTGAAGGTCCTGTAGACAGAAAGCAACCTATCGTACTGCTGGATGACATTCTCAATAGCGGGCGAAGTGCATCCCGCGCTCTTTCGCTGCTGAGAGGAGACGGGTTTACCGTTGTCGGGTTGATGACGTTGTTCAACTTCACATGGAGCGGCGGCCGGGCGCGAATTGAATCGGAAGGGGTGTGGGTAGACTCTCTCCTTGATTTAAACCTTCGTGACAGCGCACGCAGTAGTTCTGATTCTATATGAGGGGGCGCTCTCTAAAAGAAATTTACTTATTCCTGGTGCAGGGATGCCTTTAGAAGCCCTGTTTTTCTATGAAACTGTTTAGATCTCGATCATCGGCGCTGCTCACCGAGGCCCCCGCCGGCTCTCAGGGTGACGGCGCTGCAAATCGCCTTCCGGGTTCTGCGGATGCTGAAGACGATCTTCTGGAGATGTCATTTCTGGATCATCTGGAGGAGCTGCGGTGGAGCATTTTCAAAGGACTGGGCGCTCTGGTCACTACGACGATTCTTTGCAGCTTTTTCAGCAAGTGGATCATCGATGAGTTGCTGCTCGGCCCCACCAAACCCGGCTTTTTCATGTATCGGGCGTTTGGTATAGATGCCAAGCCGTTGATGCTGCTTAACAGGACAATAACCGGGCAGTTTTTCGCCCACATAGGTACTATCGTAGCTGTAGGACTGGTTGTGGGATCTCCAGCGGTTATCTACTTCTTCTGGAAGTTTATCGAGCCGGGCCTCTACAAGCGTGAGAAGGAAGGGATGCGCTTTGCTGCGATGTTTGCTACGGCATTTTTCATGCTTGGGATCCTGTTTGGGTATCTGGTGATTACGCCGCTGGCGCTCCAGTTCTTCGCGAGCTACACCATTTCAGATGCCGTCCTGAACCAGTTCGATATCACCAAGTATTTCGGCATGGTGACGTTCTGGGCTTTTGGCGTCGGGGTTCTTTTCGAACTGCCCGTGCTGGTTTACTTCCTGGCAAAAATGGGGATTGTCTCAGCTCCGTTTCTCCGTAAGTCGCGGAAGTACGCCATCATCCTGTCTCTTGTACTGGGGGCCCTTTTCACTCCGCCGGACCCAGTGTCGCAGGTTCTGGTGGCGATGCCTCTGCTCGGACTTTATGAGCTATCCATCCTCATAGCAGCCCATGTAGGGCGTAAGCAGGAGCTCGAGTTGAAGAAAGCACTTGAGTAACGCTCCGTCCATTTTGCACCCGTAACTCTGGGGTACGTAGTGAAGATCAAGCCGATCTCTACCAAACAGTTCAGCAGGAGACTGCTCTCTCTTGCGTTTCTTATCGCGTTCCTGGCAATCGGTTTTGTCTCTGGCTTCTGGATGCCGCGCGACGATGATTTCTTCGCGCTCCGAAAGAATTTTCAAATCTTCAGTTCGGTTTACGAGGAATTGGTAGGAGGCTATGTCGATCCGCTCAGTCCCGAACGCATTATGAGGTCCGGCATCGACGCGATGCTGGAGGATCTGGATCCATACACGACGTTTATCGACGAGGCGGATAACGCCGACATTGATATCATAACACGTGGGCGCTACGGAGGGGTAGGTCTTAACATAGGGATAAGAGGGGGCCAGATTACGGTGGTGTCTCCTGTGGAAGGAGCCAGCGGTTACAAGCAAGGGGTTCGCGCCGGGGATATAATCACCTATATCGCGGGACAGTCCACGAAAAATTTGTCGCTGAAGGACATCCGTAACCTGATGCGCGGGGAGCCTGGAACGGCTGTAGAAATTATCGTAAGTCGTGAAGGAATCGCAGAACCTCTTCATTTCTTGCTCACGCGGGAGGAGGTTACCCTGAAGAATGTCACATACAGCGGGTTCCTTGAGGACGATCTATCCTCCGGCATCGGATATATAAAACTGGACCGGTTTGCGCGGGAAGCCGATGCCGAAGTCCGAAAAGCGCTTCAAGAACTGCAGGCATCGGGATCGTTACAAGGAGTTGTCCTGGATTTGCGAGACAACCCTGGCGGGCTGCTCGACGCTGCGGTTAAGATAACACAACTGTTTGTGCCACAGGGATCCGTAATTGTCTCAACGCGCGGACGGTTGCCACAAACAGAGCGCACTTATCGCAGCCAGACATTGCCGATGATTCCCGACTTACCGCTGGCAGTGCTGGTAAATGAATACAGCGCTTCAGCCAGCGAGATTGTTGCAGGCGCCATACAGGACTTGGATCGGGGCATTGTTATCGGGGTTCCTACGTTTGGCAAGGGGCTGGTGCAGGTAATCAGGCCGCTGCCGTACAACACCTCGCTCAAAATGACCACGTCGCGGTATTACACGCCCAGCGGCCGCAGTATCCAGGCAATCGATTATGGTCAGCATGACGGTACATCCATAGTTATTGCAGATTCCTTACGCCATACCTACCAAACCGCTCTTGGAAGGACTGTTCGAGATGGGGGCGGGATTGAGCCGGATGTCAGAGTAACAGGCAGCGAACAAAGTGAGTTGGAACAGGCGCTGGATCGGAGGGCTGCATTTTTCTTTTTTGCTAACTTTTTTGCAGCAGCGCATCCGACCCTACCGGATGACTATGTCGTCACCGACGAAACACTGAAACAGTTCAGAGGATGGCTGGATGAGCAGGAGTTTTCTTATCGGCTCGATGCCGAGCGTTCTCTGGAGAAACTCGCTGAAGATCTAGGTCAGGCAGGTTACGACCAGACGACAGCAGGGGTGCAAGCGCTCATGGAGTCCATCGGGCGGGAAAAAGCCGCAGATTTCGAGCGGCATAAGGAACGCCTGAAAGAAAGACTTAGGACAGAGATTATGGCGCGCTATCACGGAGAATCGGTTCAGATCAAAGAGACGATGCTGCGCGACGTTCAACTCTTACAGGCTGCCTCAGTACTGCGTGATTCCGAAAAGTATGCAGTCGTGCTTGGCTCGGGCAAATAATGCATGGGTATAGCCACTGCGCTGATTCTTACAGGCGCCGGTCTGGCAGGCGGTTTTATTGCGGGATTGGTAGGGGTAGGCGGAGGGATCATATTTGCTCCTGTTCTCTTTGCCACGTTTCAGCATACGGGTGTTGATGCGGCTACTTTAGCTCCACTCACCATTGGCACCAGCTTGCTTTGCACTCTTCTTGCGGCATCGTCCAGTGCGTGGTCCCAGTACAAAAAGCAGTCGGTTGATACCGGTGTGGCCCTTCGCGTGGGGGCATCGAGTGCATTTGCCGTAATTCTGATGACCTGGCTGGTGACGACCCAAAGCTGGTATGATGGGACTGCTTTTCAGGTAGTGTTCAGTATCGTACTGCTCATCGTTGCCGTCCGAATGGCAATGGAATACAGTAGCCAGTCGGAACCGTCAAATGGGTTTGCATTGCCGAGGCTCAAGTCGGCTTTTGCGCTTGCCGGCGTCGGAGCGCTAGCGGGTATGGTGGCATCCGCAGCCGGGGTAGGCGGTGGGGTTATTCTGGTTCCGGCATTTACGAATCTCTTCCGTATGCCCATTCGCCGGGCTGTGGGCACCTCAAGCGCTGCGATAACGATTATTTCTTTCGTAGGAATCATTAACTACGTGTTCACGGGTTTACAAACGGAAACCCCGGGGTCTGCTATTGGATACGTTGATTGGTCCTACGGACTTTTGCTTGCATTGCCTGCCCTCGCCGGCGCCCGTCTGGGGGTATGGGCCTCTCACCGCATCGACAGGAGGCTGCTGCGTATCAGCTTTGCTGTTATTGCCGGCGTCGTAGCCTGTCGTATTCTCATCGGCGTGTTGTGAAGTTTGTCTTGCACGGCTTATGGCAGTTGCAAGGAGAGGCCGGCGCTTTCCGATTCTCCCAGTTGCCGGCATCTCGGCCAATGCTCCATGCGCTTCTACAGTAATGCATTATGAATATTTGCGGCCACGGAAAACCATCATAAATTAGCGCGTTGAAGCTGGCGGAAGCTGAGAATGCGAACTATGACGAAGTTATTCTCGACAGGCAGTTATAGATCCATTACTGTGCGATCTCCCCAGAAGCAGGGAGGGGCTGTCTCTATTGCAGGCAAGGCGCTCCTTTTGGTCATCGTTGCCGGGGCATCGATTCTCCTGGCAGGAGGCCGCCTGGCGCTGTTGCCGGAGGCTGTTCCAGATCAATCAGCAGCAGACGACGGCAGTGCTGCTGCGTTCTTACCAGCCACAGAGACGGGTTTTCCTGCCCTGCCGTCAACTCAAGTCGAATTGCCTTTGCCGGTTGAAGCCTCGACGCCTCTTGCAGGTTCTCAGTCTTCCAATTCGGGTTGCGCCATCGTGCGTCATCCGTATTCATGCAGTTCTCTGGCCAAGTCGTGCGAGGAAAATCTCTCTGGCCCTTCACGTCTCGCCTTGTATCAGGTTTACCGGCTATGAGAGGACCAGTGAGGCGCTTTTTCGACAGGCGTCTATATCCTCTGCGTCTGCATGTTTTAAAGTTTTCTTTAGTCTCGACTTGTTCTTGAGTCAGGAAGCCAGCGCTTATCCAGACAGGTTTGCTGTTGAGGGATAAAGTCTGGTTTGCGGATGCGGGGCAGTTAACAAAAAACAGATCCAATTCTTTGCGGGTGGCTTCCGTTGCAGGAGAAATACGGCTGGGATTCAGGAAAAACACCGTACCGCAGCCGGCGCAACGCATGAACTGCGACAGAAGCAACACATCCCGATTTGCTTTGCTGATAACCATTTGCGAACTATGAAAGCGACATTACAAGCGCCTGAGCGCGCAAAATCATCCATTACGCCTGTTTTTCACACGGTAAGCAACACAGAAAAAGACACGCGCCCGTTAGCGTTCTATTTCTTCATGGGGTCTCTTGCCGTTGCGCTTCTGTTTCTGATTATCCTCCCCTTTGTTATGTAAGGCGCCCTCTATGATTCAATGGCAGGTTATCGTGCCTGCTGGAAAATCAGCCTGAAAGGAGAGGCGCTCGTACAGTCTGGCGAGACCGTATGGGCGCCTCTCCTTTTTGCCGGTAAGCATGATCCGGTGCAGGCTATTCACAACTTGAAAGCGCATCGTTACAACAAGCCTTCAACGCGCAGAACGCAGGCGCGTTAATTTCTGGAATGCCAGATCCAACAAGAAAATCAGGCCAACACATCATGGAATTGGAAGGGAAGGTAGCACTCATCACTGGGGGCGGATCCGGAATCGGGAAGGCGACCGCGAAGCTTTTTGCAAACGAAGGCTCGCAAGTTGTTATCATTGGTCGAACCAAAGAAAAGCTAGATGAGACTGTACAGGAAATTCGAGCTCAGGGGGGAGAGGCGCTGGCTGTAGTTGCAGACGTTGCAGATGCCGAAGACATGAAGCGGCTATACAACGACATCGAGCGGAATTGGCGGCGGCTGGATGTGGTGTTTGCCCATGCCGGCATCAATGGCGTCTGGGCGCCTATCGAGGAACTAGAGCCGGAAGAGTGGGAAAAAACGATTCGCATCAACCTGACCGGAACCTATCATACCGTTAAGTACGCAGTGCCCTTGCTTAAACGCCAGGGAGGCTCCATCATCATTACTTCGTCGGTCAATGGCACACGTATGTTCAGCAATACGGGGGCAAGCGCCTACGCGACTTCCAAAGCAGGGCAACTTGCTTTTATGCAAATGCTTGCGTTGGAATTAGCCAAGCATCGCATTCGGGTGAATGCCATTTGTCCCGGCGCTATCGAATCGGAAATCGAGGAGCATACGGAGCGGCGCCATCTTGAGAAGGCGCAAGAACCGGTTGAATTTCCGGAAGGCGCGATTCCACTCACCGATGGAAGTCCCGGAAAACCGGAGCAGGTAGCAGAGCTTGTGCTGTTTCTGGCATCAGGCCGCGCTGCGCACATTACCGGAACACCTGTATGGATTGACGGAGGCCAGTCGAATTTGCAGGGATAAGTACATACCGGATCGGCGCTCCGGCACATAAACAAAAGGGAGGCATCATGAGGATGCCTCCCTGAAAGACTGGCTAAAAATAGCTCCCGTTATACTACTTTGGTTACGCCAGGAGTGGGAACAGGGTAGTAGCCGTTCTCGTCGGGAAGGACAGGCGGTGCTGCATCCCAGGCGAAGCGTTCCGGTACGAGGTTGACATCTGAGTTGAGCGCCGCATCCCAGTCGATGACTTGCCCGGAGTAGGTAGCCATACGTCCCATGATAGCAGACATGGAGGCTATAGCGCCGTTTTCTGCGTCAGCGAACTTGTACTCGCCATTGGCAATCGCCTCGAAAAGCTCATTGTGTTCAACCTGGTATGGGTTGAGATCGCCCTTTCCATCGTGCTTGTAGATGGTGTTGCCCGATGCATCAAGGATTTCGCCGGGCGCCGGAGCCGTACCCTTTGTGCCATGAAAAGCTTCCGAGACACGGTTCATACAGCCGGGGATATGCCGGCATTGGCTAAGCATTCGGCTGCCGTCGGCATATTCATATTCTACGAAATGATGATCATAAATCTGTCCATACTCTTTGCCGGTTCGGACTTCCCGTCCTCCCTGTCCCTGCGCTTTGACCGGATGCGCCTGCTTGGCCCAGTTTGAGACATCGATGTTGTGGATATGCTGTTCCACGATGTGATCTCCGCACAGCCAGGTGAAGTAATACCAGTTGCGCATCTGGTATTCCATCTCGCTCCATTCGGGCTGGCGCGGATGCACCCAGAGTCCTTCCTGATTCCAGTAGACGCGCGAGAGTATAATATCTCCAATTGCGCCGTTGTGGAGGCGGTCCATCCACTCCCGGTATACGTTTTGATAATGGCGCTGAAGGCCCACGACGACATTGAGTTTCTTCTGTTTTGCCTTCTCAGCCGCTGCCAGGACCCGGCGGACGCCGGGAGCATCGGTTGCAACCGGTTTTTCCATGAAGACCTGCTTGCCGGCATCGACAGCGGCTTCGAAGTGAACGGGGCGGAAACCGGGGGGCGTCGCCAGGATAACCACATCTACCAACGGAATCACCTGTTTGTAGGCATCAAAACCTACAAACTGTCGTTCCGGTGGGACATCGACACGCTGCTGAATGCCGCCTGCCGTTCCAGACCAATCTTTGTACTCCGGATTGGTTATGTTTTTGTAGGTTTCGTCCAGCCGGTTCTGGAATGCATCTGCCATAGCGACCAGCTTCACATTCTGCTGGGTGCTGAGTGCTTGCAAAGCTGCTCCTGCGCCGCGCCCGCCGCAACCAATCAAGCCTACCTTGATGGCGTCATCCGAGCTGTAGAAAGCGCTTGCAAAAAGCGGCGACTGGCTGGCCATAAGTCCTCCTACCACAGCAGCCGAGCCTTTTGCAAAAGCCCTTCGACTCATAGATGAGTGAGATTCCAAAGATTTGCTCTTGTCCATTTTCATAACCTCGGATCGTTAAAAACATTAATCAAGGCGACGGCGTCAGGGTATAACGCTGTTCGGCTTACAGGGCTACGTTACAAGAATATAATAACGCATTCAACGAATCGCATGTAAAGATATCGAGAGGCATGGGTTCAGGGGAGTGCGGCGTAAGAAAAACAGGAAGCGGCAATGGGGGGAGAACAAAAGAAAAGGTTTGAAAATGAAGCAGGGGTGTGATCTGGTCACACCCCTGCTTATGGCATCCCGGCAAGCGCCTTTTCTCAGGAGTTCAGGTAAAAGGCATTAATACGCGGTAGTGTCTATGCCCATTGCATCCATACCCAGCGTGTCTGTTGCCATTGTATCCATATCCATGTATGCAGGGTCTTGCATCATGGTAGTATCGGCTGGAGCTGTTTCTATTGCATCATCGTTGCCGCAACCCGGCAGAATGATGAGCAGGGCAAACATACCCGCCAAAACAAGAGAACGTAAACTACTCACAAAACCGCCTGAGACAGGCGTTTTCGACTGTTTCATGTTGCGCCTCCAAAAGACATTTGTGTTTTACCTTTCCATATGATTCTGCGGCCTCAATATGCCTGGGGTGAGCAAGCACGCCGCCTACTATAAGTTAAAACTGATTCAGCCTAATTTTATCAACCGGCGACCCAGGCAATGAAAATTCTTTCAGGCATCTCCAGGAATATACCACTGGTTCACGCTGACGGCAGGCGTGCATAGCATTGCTCGTAACAGATAGTTTACGCGCTCAAGGTCGATCTTTCTTGCAGCCTGACAGTAACCTCTATGGGCGGCGCGGCACAAAGGCCTAGCCCTGACCACGATTCGAAAAGCATCATCCACTCAGACAGAACCCTGTGTTCATGGAGACAGAAGTAAAACTTTCCTCCCCTGGCGCCTCGAATTCTACCTCTCTACCGTATGGCAACTTGATTGAGCGCTACCGCCGCGTGCGCAGTTTCACTGAGTTTCTGTGTGAGCCGCTGGAGGCTGAGGACTGTGTCGTTCAGACAATGGTAGACGTAAGCCCGACAAAGTGGCATCTGGCGCACGTTAGCTGGTTCTTTGAGACGTTTGTTCTGGTTGCCCATATGCCGGGGTACAAGCCCTTCCACCCGCGTTATGCATATCTCTTCAACTCCTACTATGTACAGGCAGGAGAGCGGCACTGCCGCGACAAACGCGGCTACCTTTCGCGTCCTACTGTGCGCGAGGTATATGCCTATCGTGCATACATAGATGAACACATGCAAGAATTTCTGGAAACGGCTGGCGAGGGGAAACGGCGCACTGTTGATCCGCTGATTGAGATAGGACTTCATCATGAACAGCAACACCAGGAACTGATCCTCACGGACATCAAGCATGTTCTTTCAGTCAACCCTTTGAGGCCGATATACCGTGAAACAGGGGAAGCGAAGCGAGCAAGTTTGCCGGAAATGAAGTGGATTCATTTCGACGAGGGTGTTTACGAGGTTGGACACACAGGAGATGGTTTCCATTACGATAACGAAGAGCCGCATCATCGTTATTATCTAAACGAATTTGAATTGTCGTCCAGGTTGGTGACGAATGGCGAGTATCTGGCTTTTATGGACGATGGGGGGTATGAGCGGCCGGAACTCTGGCTTTCGATGGGATGGGCCGTGGTCGGAGAGAAAAAATGGCGCGAGCCTTTCTACTGGGAAAAGCATGACGGGCGTTGGTACACCTATACGCTCAGTGGTATGCGCGAGGTAGACGAGCGCGAGCCGGTATGTCACGTCAGCTATTTCGAAGCCGATGCATACGCGCGTTGGGCAGGAGCGCGTCTCCTTATTGAACAGGAATGGGAAGTTGCTTCACAGGACGTTCCGATCTCGGGTAATTTCGTCGAACGCGGATACTATCATCCTGCGCCGGTCCAGGAAACAGAACATCCGGATTCTCTGCTGCAAATGTATGGAGATGTATGGGAGTGGACCCGCAGTTCGTATGCTCCGTATCCCGGTTATCAGGCATCTCCGGGCGCTCTAGGGGAATACAATGGAAAATTTATGTGCAACCAGTATGTATTGCGCGGTGGTTCCTGCGCAACATCGGAAAGGCACATTCGCCCCACCTATCGCAACTTCTTTCCTCCGGAGTCTGCCTGGCAGTTTATGGGGATTCGCCTTGCCAGGGATGTGTAAATCGTTTTGCCGGAAGCTGAAATGCCAGCGCCTCTCCCTTGAGGCCCTACGGTTGCCAGTATAAGCAGTTGCCTTTACAGACTTCATCAAGTTCTGGAAGCCATCGTTTTCAAGGATAAAAGCATGATTACAGCCGCAACCAATCTGTTTTACGACGAAGGTCCCGACATTGAGCAGTTTCTGGGGGATGTGCTTTCCGGCCTCGGACAGCCGCAGAAAACCGTTCCCTGCAAGTATCTTTATGACGAAGAGGGATCCAAGCTGTTTGATGCTATTTGTGATCTGGAGGAGTATTATCCTACCCGCACCGAATGGTCAATCATGCAGCAGTACATTGGCGAGATAGCGCCGCACCTGGGACGGGATTGTTGCTTGATCGAGTACGGAAGCGGCAGCAGTTTGAAGACACGTATTCTTCTGGATCATCTTGAGCGTCTGGCCGGCTACGTACCTATCGACATTTCTCGCCCGCACCTGATGCAATCAGCGGCGCGGCTCTCCCAGGCATATCCTAACCTCGTTATACGTCCGGTATGTGCGGACTATACGAACCTGTTTCAGCTTCCTCAGATGGAAGGGCAGGTATCCCGGAATGTCGTTTACTTCCCCGGTTCAACCATCGGCAACTTCGATCCGGCGGAGGCACAGACTTTTCTCTCCCGCGTTGCGCAGGTGTGTGGAAAGGGGGGCAAGCTGCTGATTGGAGTGGATCTCAAGAAAGACGTACAGGTTCTGGAGGAAGCTTACAACGACAAAAAAGGAGTAACGGCGGCGTTTAACCTGAACCTGCTACGGCGCATCAACCGCGAAGTGGGAGGGGCCTTCCGTCTGGATCTGTTTGAACACCGAGCCTGTTATAACACGGAGCAGGGCCGCATAGAAATGCATCTGGTAAGTCTTTCAGATCAGACGGTCAGAGTTGGTGATGCAAAAGTATTCTTCCAGAGGGGGGAGACCATCCACACGGAAAACTCATACAAGTACAGTCTTGACGGCTTTGCCAGACTTGCCGGGTCGGCTGGATTTGAAGCCGAGGGAGTATGGACCGACGCCGATCAACTCTTCAGCGTACACTTGCTTCGCGTTGTCCGTTGACCTCGTGGTTCGGGAATGCATCATAGCAGCCCATTTTGCAGCGCAGGGGCAGGGTGACGCCTGTTTGTTCAGGGAATAATCTTGCTCAGGGCGTACTCAATGATTCCTTCGGCGCCCGCACGCTTCAATGCGGGAATCAGCTTCCGCACCTCACGTTCTTCAATTACCGTTTCAACGGCTACCCATTCGCCGCCATTGGCAAGAGGTGAAACGGTGGGCTTGCGAAGCGCAGGGAGCAAGTCTACAATGCTCTCAACGTCCGATCTTCTGGCGTTTAATTTCAGCCCTACTTTTCCTTCCGCCCGGATTGCGCCCTGCATAAGCATGGCTATGTTTTCAATCTTCTGGCGTTTCCAGGGATCATTCCAGGCTTCCTTGTTGGCAATGAGTTGCGTGTTGGATTCCATGAGAACGTCTACGATCCGGAGCTTGTTGGCGCGCAGAGAGGATCCCGTTTCGGTGACCTCCACAATGGCATCAACCAGTTCCGGACATTTTGCTTCCGTGGCGCCCCAGGAGAACTCAATCTCGGCAGTGACGCCGTGCTGCTCCAGCCAGGTGCGGGTGATGTTGACTACCTCGGTAGCGATCCGCTTGCCTTCGAGATCGTAAACAGTCTGGATGTCGGAATCTTCCGAAACGGCGAGCACCCACCGCACCGGGCGCATACTGCTCTTCGAGTAGATCAGGTCGTCTACGGCGATGACTTCGGCTCCTGTCTCGATGATCCAATCCTTACCGGTTATTCCTGCATCAAATACGCCATCCTGCACATACCGCGCTATTTCCTGCGCTCTCACGAGCATAGCTGTTAATTCGTCATCGTCTATAGAAGGAAAATAAGAGCGTTCGCGGACGCTGAAGCTGTAGCCGGCGCGATCAAGCAGTTCAAAGGTTGATTCCTGGAGGCTACCCTTCGGCAGTCCCAGCCGCAGCACAAAGGGATCAACACCGGTTTTTTCTTCCTGGATGGTAGTAGGTTCTGTATTGTTCATGCGAATAGATTCTAGTAATTCTTTCCGAATTGCGCCGGAGTTATAGTTTTTTCTGGTCTGATTACCGTTCAGGTCGGAATGGTTGCAGGCGGAAAAAGCGCTCTGTGATATTCTGCCTGGAGAAGAAATCACTATGATGTTCGGCGCTTTCAGGAGCCGGCTTTCACTGCCATTTGTTCCGCCCGGTCAGTTTCCTCTTGTGTGCGAAACGTATGCGCGATCACTTCTAACTGACGCAGGAACTCTCGTTTTTCGTAGCCCGGCGCGAACACCATGCCGTCGATCATGATAATCTGACCTGTGGGTTCGTCGTAAAAAGTATAGGTGACAAAAGGACCTCCCTGACTAGGATAGGTAGATCCGTCCGGTCCCTGGTTCATCATAACCCACAATCCGCGTGTTTCAAATCCATAGCGGCCCAGAAAGTTGATGTTCTCGGTAACCAGAGGCCGATCCCTGTCTATTTGAACCCATCCACCTAAATTACCCTGCACCCACTGGCGAGTCAGCGAATCGCGGGTTGCATAGATCCATTCCGGAGTTATTTTAGAGGGGTCCGCCCGATCTTCGTCATAAATGAAGAGACTGCGCCAGGTATCCGAGAGCACACGGCGAAGCCACACGAAATTTGTCGTGTCAATGGCAATGAAATAATCGTGTTGCGCATTTACGGCAAACCCATGTTTTTCTATGAGTTGATCCTCAACAGCTTCCTGTCTTCCCTTGTCGAACATGTCTGCCTGTACACGCCGACGGGTTATGGTGTTGAAAATATAGCGCAGATCAGCCCCGTTTTCTTCAATAGTGGCAACGAGGTCTTGCGGCGTCTCCGCAACCAGATAAACAACCATCTGGTTCTGACGCCAGAGGTTGGGGCGTTGCACAAGTGCGCCGCCGGTGCTGCGAAGAACTTCTCTGGCATCCTCCGGGAGGCGGGCGCGCAGGAAGGCAGCTTCGCTCGTAGAATCGCTGAGCGCCGCAGCAACCACGATGTTTTTCTGGCTCTTGATGATCTCAAACTGGTTTTCAATACCTGCCGGACGAAGGGTGAAGGCGGGTTCGGGAGCAGGGAGTGTACTGATATATTTGCCAAGCTCATCCCGAAGTTCTCTGCCAACCTCGCCGTTCCACCGAGAGGTATCCATGATAATAGTAATTTCCCCTTCCTTTCCTACGGCGCTGGGTCTGTAGTCAACATCTCCACAGCCGGTTACAACAAGGAATAACAGGGAGAGAAACGCAGAGATAAGGAGAGGTGAGCATGGAACGTCTGTCGATCTGACGGCGCGAAAGGCCCTGTTTATGGTCTGCATAACAAATAGATACTGATTTATAAATGGCGCACAGGTTTCTACTACTTCAGGCTATGCCCATACGTTGGGTGGAAAATCAGGGGTGGTATGTTTTAGCCGGTAGAAACAGCAGTTGAATGCAGGCAACGATGGTATGATGGGTACAACGTTTAGCAATGCATCGTGTTGCCATTCACAGGAGGGGTTTACATAATCATGGCACATCCACCATAGGCCCCTTTTTCAGAGTGGAGACGTAGCCGCGCACGCGGGCAAGCCGTTCATCAGAAGAGACGTTCTCATCGGCCCAGAGTTGCTCTATCAGGCTTATCAGCGCAGAGCCTACAAAGAATCCATCGGTATGGCGGCTCAGACGCACGGCATCTTCATGAGATTTGATTCCGAACCCCACCAGGAGTGGGTTGCGGCGAACAAGATGTCTGGCTCTGTGGAGATAGTCCTCGACTGACTCAATGTGTCTCAGACTGGCTCCCGTTAGTCCTGCTACCGATACTGCATATACAAAGGCAGTGGCGCGTTCGTCGATCTCAACGATACGTTCATCCGGTGTATTGGGGGCGATCAGGAAAACGAGGTCAAGTCCTGCCTGCTCGGCCTCCGACCTTATCATTTCGCTTTCCTGAGGAGGGAGGTCGAGGAGAATGAGACCATCCGCGCCCGAAGCGCTCGCATCCCGGCAAAACGAACGAACGCCGTAGTGATGTACAGGATTGATATAGCCCATGAGGAGCAGGGGCGTTTCGCTTGCTGATCGAAACTGTTCCACTACGCGGAATGCATCCGACATACGGACTCCGTTCCTGAGTGAGCGCTCGTTGGCCCGCTGGATGGGTATGCCCTCGCCAAGCGGGTCGCTAAAAGGCATTCCCAGCTCGATGAAATCAGCGCCTCCTTCCTCGATGGCGTGAAGGAGAGGAAGCGTGCTATCCAGATCCGGAAAGCCATTGGTCAGAAAAATACCCGTGGCTTTCTCATTGCGTGTGCGGAGAGTGGAAAGGGAGGTGCGAATTCTAGACATTTCTTGAAAGCTCCAATAAAGGCGAGGGTTATCCGTGCCGGCGCTAGAGGAACTGAGAGATGGTTCCCATGTCCTTGTCGCCGCGCCCCGAACAGTTGACGACTACGATCTGGCTGCGGTCCATTTCGGGGGCGAGTTTTGAAAGAAACGCGATAGCATGGGCTGTTTCCAGGGCGGGTATGATCCCTTCCGTGCGTGACAGCAAGCGAACCGCTTCAACGGCCTCTTCATCAGTAGCGGTATGGTATGAAACGCGTTTGATGTCCTTCAAAAAAGAGTGTTCGGGGCCTACACCAGGGTAGTCAAGTCCGGCTGAAACGGAATGAGCCAGTTGCACTTGCCCGTCTTCATCCTGGAGCAGATAACTCAGCGTGCCATGCAAGATCCCCGGCTGCCCGCAGGTCAGGGTAGCAGCGTGCTTACCGCCGATTCCCTCTCCTGCTGCTTCGACGCCATAAAGGCGCACGTCATGCATATCCAGAAAGGGATAGAAAATTCCCATTGCGTTAGAGCCTCCTCCTACGCACGCCACAACGGCATCCGGCGCTTCCCGTCCCTCTATGGACTGTAACTGCAAGCGCGTTTCATCACCGATAACGCGCTGAAAATCCCTTACCATCATCGGGTACGGGTGCGGGCCGACTACGGAACCGATGATGTAAAACGTATCATCGACATGGGTTACCCAATCCCGAATGGCCTCGTTAGTGGCATCCTTGAGGGTCTGGCTGCCGCTGACCACCGGGCGCACCTCTGCGCCCAGCAACTTCATGCGCAAAACATTAAGGTGCTGTCGTTCAACATCTTCCGCTCCCATGTAGACTACGCATTCCAGTCCAAAACGGGCGCACACCGTCGCTGTAGCAACGCCGTGCTGACCAGCGCCGGTCTCAGCAATAATGCGACGTTTGCCCATTCGCCGCGCGAGCAGAATCTGGCCAATGGTGTTGTTGATTTTGTGCGCTCCGGTATGACAGAGGTCTTCCCGCTTTAGAAAAATACGGGGACCGTTCAGGGCCTGGGATAGCCGTTCACAGTAGGTGAGAGGCGTGGGGCGGCCTACATATTCTTTCAGGAGGGATCTGTATTCTTCATCAAAGAGGGGGTCCTCTTGAGACTGACTGTAAGCCTCTTTCAAGGATTCCAATGCCGGAATCAGTATTTCCGGAACAAAGGTTCCGCCATAGGGACCGAAATGGCCGGATATATCAGGCGCTGAATAGGACTGAACCAGTAGAGCATTCACAGTCATTATTTCCAGGGAAGTTAAGGTTTTGGAACCGTAAACCTGGCTCACGAAGAGCACATTGCGGGAGGCTAACGCATAGATCTTTCTTCAGGCGCACCCTTCAACTTGTCAAGCGCTTGAAAGAAGGCCGCCAGTTTGTCAAAATCTTTTTTTCCCGGCGCTGACTCAAGGCTGCTGGACACGTCGATGCAAAACGGATGCATGGTGTGTACGGCGTCGGCCACGTTATCGGCATTGATGCCTCCTGCCAGGAAGATCTGGTATTCCGTTGAGAGATCACGCGCCAGGCGCCAGTTGAATGACTCGCCGGTGCCGCCCCACAGGCTTGTATTGAATGTGTCGAGCAAGAAGTACGTGACATTTTCCTCGTATGCTTCCATCAAGGCGCGCAGTTGTTCGGAGGATGCGTCATGAACAACCTGAAGGGCCTTGATGACAGGACGCTCGATTTTTGCACAGACTTCCGGAGACTCGTTGCCGTGAAGCTGGATGTAGGAAAAGCCGGCCTTCTCAGCAATCCGGTTAATGACATCGGGACTCTCGTTCACAAAAACTCCGACAGGGGCAGGGCCATATACCCATTCGATGATGTCTCGTGCGGCGTCAGGGGCTATGTAGCGAGGGCTCTGCGGATACTGTATGAAGCCAAGGTAGTCAGCGCCTGCAGCAGCGCAATACCTCGCATCTTCAAGCGTCGTTATCCCGCATATTTTGATTTTCGTTGTCATCTGTAGCTTAAATACCTTTGCTTGCGCTGTCTGTGATTCATGAATGCTTTCGTAATCTTCCGGATCATAACCAGGACTTTCAGACGACTCTTCTTAAATGAGAAGCTGTAGCAGGAGGAGGCGCAACTACGGCCTCACGCATGGAACGTAAACTAACGCCCGGATCCGAAGCTCTCATAAAAGTCTCTCCAATCAGCACTGCGTCTACGCCATTACGGTAAAGGTGAAGGAGATCTTCAGGAGTTCGAAGACCGCTTTCCGAAACCCTGACGACATCCGGCGGCGCACAGGAGAAGGCGCGGAGGGAATGGTTGATATCTACCTCGAAAGTGTGCAGGTCCCGGTTATTCACGCCAAGTATAGAAACCTGGTTAAAGTCGATTTTATCCATCTCCTCCAGTCTATAGATTTCGACAAGGCAAGACAGGCCCATTTCACTGGCGGCCTGGTGGAGATCGAACAGTTGCCGGCCATCCAGCGCAGCAGCAATCAGGAGGACGGCATCGGCGCCGTAAGCGCGCGCCTCATAGAGTTGGAATTCGTCCAGAATAAAGTCTTTACGCAACAGTGGGAGGTCTACTGCCTGTCTTGCAATTGCCAGGTTATCCAGCGAGCCTTTGAAGAATCTGGGTTCGGTAAGAACTGAGATCGCTGCTGCTCCATTCATTTTGTACTGTCTGGCTATCGTCTGCACATCAAAATCTGCCCGGATAATTCCCTGGGAAGGGGATGCTTTCTTGATCTCTGCAATGAAGGAGAGGTCTTTCGCCCGCAGCGCCTGTTCAAGAGAGAGCGTTGGACCGGAGAAATAAGGGGATTCCTCTAGTACGCTCAGGGGAACAGCTTTTTTACGGCAGGCGACCAAATCGCGTGTTTCAGTCAGAATGCGGTCCAGGATACTCATAAATCCTTCAGTGTGTAAGTGGACATAACAGGGCTGTCCGGATACTTCGTGACTGTCGGCGGTCAGGTAGATTGCGGAGCGTGCCGGGAGGCCGAAATCAGATTATCCAGGCAGCGAAGAGCAGCGCCGGAGTCAATGCTCTCGCGGGCAGCGCCGAAGCAGTCGCTGAGACTGCTAAAGCGCCCGCTGGCGTGCAAGGCATAGGCCGCATTAAGCATCACGATATCCCGGTGCGGCCCATGTTTACCGAGGAGCACATTCTTCAGAAGGGCAGCATTGTCCCCTGCTGTTCCTCCCCTGAGAACCTCAATTTCTACACAGGAGAATCCATGTTGCTCAGGAGAAATATTCACCGGTTTGATCGATCTTGCTCGTTCGCCTGGAAGCGCTGAATATTCAAACGCCTGTGTGCCGGCAGAAAGCGAGATTTCATCCATTCCGTCTTCAGAATGTACTGCGACCACATGCAAGGCATCGAGTCGGCTGAGTATGCTCGCCATTAACTGTGCCACATCAATACTGAAAGCACCCACGAGCTGGCGACGCACACCGGCAGGATTGCACAATGGCCCGAGGATATTGAAAAAAGTACGGGCCGCGAGCTTTTTCCGAACCGGCATTACATGTCGAAGCGCCGGATGAAAGAAAGGCGCAAAGATAAATGCTATCCCGGCTTCTTTGAGGCAGTACTCCACGCCGGCCTTGCGCAATTCAACATTCACGCCCAATGCTTCCAGTACATCGGCGGAGCCGCACTTGGATGAAACAGATCGGTTGCCGTGTTTTGCAACCGTGACTCCTGCGCCTGCGCAAACAAAAGAAGCTGCGGTAGAAATATTGAAAGCGCCGGTGTTGTCGCCGCCTGTGCCGCACAGGTCTATAGCGTGCGGATCATTGAGTTCTATGGCGGTGGCATACTGACGCATGATGCGTGTGAAGCCAACCAGTTCCTGAAGGGTTTCTCCACGGGCACGCAGCCCCATGAGCAGCCCTGCCGTTTCTTCGGGGCCGGCTTCACCTCGGAGCATAACGTGCATGACCTGTTCTGCCTGGGTCTGGGTGAGCGCGCCTCCTTCGGCAATGAGTCTCAGGTATTCCGTCATAAGCGTTGTAGTATGCTCATGGAAATGCCAGCAGTGGTTTCGGACCTTCCGGATACCAGATCCAGCCAGTTTGCCAGAAGCTTCGGCCCCTCCGGGGTAAGCACGCTTTCCGGGTGAAATTGAATCCCTTCAATGGGGTATTCGCGGTGACGCAGGCCCATGACGATGCCGTCATCGGTTTCCGCAGATATTTCCAGTTCGTCCGGCAAGGTCTCCCGTTGGACGACGAGTGAGTGATAACGTGTTGCCGAAAAGGAAGCGGGCAGGTTTTGAAAAACAGTACGTCCATCATGGTGGATGATGCTCGTTTTTCCATGCATCAGGCTGGGCGCATGAACAACATGGCCTCCGAAAACTTCTCCGATGGCCTGGTGGCCGAGGCATACACCCAAAACAGGCGTTGTCCTTCCGAGCGTTGCGATGGTCTCTTCAGTAATGCCGGCATCGGCCGGCCTTCCTGGGCCGGGTGAAATCAGGATTCCGGAAGGAGCCAGATCCCGCACTTCCTCCACGCTCAAGGCATCGTTGCGAACTACCTGTATGTCAGTCGTGCGAGCCCCAATCAGATGAACAAGGTTGTATGTGAAGGAATCGTAGTTGTCAATAACCAGTATCATAAGGATCCACTGTTTAACGTCGAAAGGAGCGGAACAGGCACGTCAAGTACATCAGCCAGTCTTGATCAGACCCACACGTTCGCGTACGGCTTCCATGCACGCTTCTGCTTTTTTTCGAGCAATAGCGCCTCCTTGCCGAAGCACATCTCGCACATAGTCCATGTCCTTTGAAAGCTCGCGCCGGCGCTCACGAGCCTCGGCAAAATAGTTTTCTACGAGTCCGAGCAATTCTTTTTTTGCATGTCCGTAGCCGTATCCACCGGTCCTGTAGGCATCTGCAATGCGCTTGCGCGTCCCGGGGTCGGCAAAAAGCTTGATAAGCGAGAATACATTATCCGTTTCCGGATTCTTCGGCTCTTCCAGCGGCGTTGAGTCCGTCACAATGCTCATAATCTTACGTTTGAGATCTTTGCCTTCATCGAAGATCCCAATGGTATTGCCATAGCTTTTCGACATTTTCCGCCCATCCAGTCCGGGGATCACCGCCACGTCCTCCAGAATCAGCGGTTCAGGAATTTCAAAGAAAGGTTCGTCGTCAGGGCAGAAGGCGCTGTTAAACCGCTGCGCGGTATCGCGGGCCATTTCGATGTGCTGCTTTTGATCAGCGCCTACCGGCACCAGCGTGCCGCCATAGATCAAGATATCAGCCGCCTGAAGCACTGGATAGTTAAAAAGCCCTGCGTTAGGCGAGATGCCTTGAGCCACCTTGTCTTTATAGGAAACACCTTTTTCGAGTTGCGAAACCGGGGTCAGGTTATAGAAAATCCACGCCAGTTCCGTTACCTGGGGCACGTCGCTCTGTACGAAGAGATGCGAGGCTTCAGGATTGAAGCCCAGAGCCAGATAATCAAGCGCAACGTCTATCGTGTACCGTTCGAGCGCTTTAGGGTCGCGCAGCGACGTGAGCGCATGGTAGTTTACAATGAAATAGTAGGATTCATGCAGGGAATGGAGGTGAATATGCTGTCGTATGGCTCCGAAATAATTTCCGAGGTGAAGGGCGCCGGAAGGTTGAATGCCTGACACGACCACCGTGCTGCGATCCATACTGGGAGCGCCTGTAGAAGAAGATAATTCCAGTTTCAAGTCCATGATGGATACAATGACTTCAGCTATTCGTCATGCGAGGGGCGCAGAAGGTTAAACCTGACGGCTCATCCGATGCGACAGTTCTTGCAGGTATTTCTCGCGGGCCTGGCTGTTAGCCTGAATGTTTTTAAGTATCGCCTGCGTTCTGATCTGGTGCTGGACCTCTGATTCAGCATCGAGCGCATCCTGAAACTGTTTTTCCCGGCGAAGCAGATCATCCAGCATCGTGTCTTTCCCGGGCAGGACATCCAGGCTGGTGTTGCGCATATCCACGCCATTGTAGGCAACGCCTCCGGCGCTAAAGACCGTCTCAGCCAGTTTGCCGATGTCGATGCGGGCGGTTCGCAGGAAGCCCGCCAGTCGATCTGCAATATCACGGTCTTCTATTTGATCGTTGAAAGCGCTATAGGCCTGATTCAGTTCATAGTGGGAACGGATGATCGGATTGAGGCGATTTACCGTTTCCTGACGTGAGAGCGAGACGCCTGCGCCGCCCTTGTTGAGGAAAAAGTTCAGCATAGCTTTGTCGAATTGGTGAAAGTGACTATAGGCGCTGGATTCTAGCGCTATACTCTCTGCAACAGAACTTGTGCGGTCAGCAATCACGTCGAGGAAAGGAGCCCTTCGGAGGCTGCCAGCATCGCCTCGCGCAACGCGCGCGCCTTGTTCTCGGTCTCTTCATATTCTTTCGCAGGATCGCTGTCTGCAACAATACCTGCTCCTGCCTGGACATATACCACGTTATCACAAACAATCATCGTTCGGATGGCAATACAGGTGTCCAGATTGCCAGAGAAGTCGACATATCCGACTGCGCCCGCATATACGCCTCGTTTCGTAGGCTCCAGTTCGTCGATTATCTGCATGGCGCGCACTTTGGGAGCGCCGCTCACGGTGCCGGCGGGGAAACAGGCGGAAAGTACATCCATCGCATTTCGTTCGGCGGGTAAAATACCGGACACGGATGAGACAATGTGCATAACGTGCGAATAGCGCTCCACAAAGGAAAACCGGTTCACCTGCACCGTTCCGTATTTACACACACGCCCCAGGTCGTTTCGGCCCAGGTCAACCAGCATAATATGTTCTGCACATTCCTTTTCATCGGCGAGCAGTTCCTTTTCCAGGGCTTCATCCTCTTCTTTTGTATTGCCGCGACGCCGGGTTCCGGCAATGGGTAAGACCTCGGCGCGGCCATTTTCAACCCTGACGAGCACCTCCGGAGACGATCCGATCAACGCAAAGTGTTCGAAGGCAAGATAGAAAAGGTAAGGGGAAGGATTAACCTGCCTCAAGGATCTGTAGAGATTGAAATGATCTCCGGAGAAATTCATCTGAAACCGTTGGGACAGCACTACTTGAAAGATGTCGCCTTCGTAGATATAGCGTTTCGCTTCCTCGACTGCCTGCTCGAAGCCCGGCCTGGAGAAATTGGACCTGATAGCCCCATCTGAAAAGGTTACCGGCTCCGGTATGTGATACATTGGCTGCGCAAGCTCTCTCGTCAGCTCCTCAATTTTTGCAGAAGCAATATCGTAGGCTTCTTCAAGTCTGGTTTCCGGTTCGACGAAAGCTGTTGCCATCAGGATGAGCTGGTGCTTCACATGGTCGAAAGCGATTATGGCATCGTAAAAACACCACACGGCATCCGGAAAGCCGAGACTTTCTTGAGGGCCATCGGGAAGATTTTCGATTCGGCGGATCACATCGTAACCCATATAGCCCACTGCGCCACTCGCAAACCTCGGAAGGTCGGGTATTTTCACTTCTTTGTATTCTGCGAGCATTTGTCTGAGCACGGCAATGATGTCTCCGCTGTACGCCGTCTCTTTGCCATTTGCGGCAGGATCGCGGGTATTCACGACTACCGATTCTCCGAACGCTTTTACAATGCGGTAGGGGTTTTTTCCAAGGAAGGAGTATCGGGCCAGCTTTTCGCCGCCTTCTACGCTTTCAAGAAGAAAGCCGAATTTGCTATTCTCGCGCAGGAGGAGAAAAGCGGATACCGGGGTCAGAAGGTCGGCGCTCAGACGTTTGAAAACCGGAATGATAAACCTTCCGGGATCACGGGATCGCTGCTCTTCGGCGATCTGCTGGAATGAAGCAAAAGTCATCATGGTAGTCATAGAAAACAAAAAACCCACTGCCGAGGGAGCAGCGGGCCGGGTTTGCAAAGCTGGCGATGATCTATTTCATCGTGCTGCAAGAACGTAACGGTCCCACTGCTGCTGCGGTGCGCCACCACCAGAAGCCGATAAGAAGGGCCGTATGTGACATCATTTTTGCCATAAAGTGAAGATACGTATATGCTGACCGACAATGCAACCGGGAAACGGTTCTTAACTCTAAATGGATTTTTTATTACCTGAATGCCTCGGCAGCATAGACGGTAAATTGATCGCCATTCTTTGAGGAAGCTCTGTCCGGCAGAGAGCGTTTCACTTTGGAGGCCCCGGTGCGCTGTGGCCGCCAGGCATACCCGGATGGGGGTCCGGCATAGGGCCGAACTGGGGCGACTCAAAGGGAGAAACACCGATCATCGGGTACGCGAGTTCGATTCTGCCATTTTCCTTGAATGCCTGAAGTATGCTTATTGTAAGCGCGTGTTCAGTGCCGCGCCGCTTTCGCGCCTCACAAAGGTAGCGTAGCGTCAGCTTTACCCCGTTTGGCGAAATTCCGACGTAAACGAACGGCGTAAGGATGCTATAATGAATGAGATACTCGCGAGAAAGGCGCCTTATTTCCCTGGATGCCTGCTGTTCGAGGACTGCCGCCGACTCCTGCGCCAGGGCAAGCATGATTTCTCTGGCCGCCGACCAGTCGCTTCGAAAGGAAACGGTGAGTGAAACCTCATTCCATATGAAGCTAAACCCTCTTGTATAGTTATAAACGGCGTGCTGAAAGATCCAGCTATTCGGGAGGTGCAGGATTCGCCCTGTGCTCTGGTCCGCCGCTACCCAGCCTCCGACCTCCATCACCGTCGTGTGGAAAAGACGAATATCTATTACGTCGCCGCGTGCGCCGTTGATCTCAATACGATCTCCCTGTCCATAAGGTGATCGGAAGATAATGTTCGCCCAACCTACTACGCTGAGCAGCGCTTCCCTCATGGAGATGGCAAGTCCCGCTCCTATCACGGTAAGGAGCGTCACGATGTTTTCTTCCTGTGGGGACCAGACGGCAGCAAGAAACAGGATAGCCAGCATACCGCCAATCTGGCCGATGGCTTTCGACGTGCGGTAGCGCCGCGCAGCGTCATCAATCCTGCTTACGGCGAAGCGCTTCGCCAGCCGGACGACCACAAGGATTGCAAACAGACCGATTAGCGAGAATAGAATTTCCCGTACGATCTCGTTCTTCAGATCGAGGTCAAAGGGCATGGGAAGCGATCTGTCTAGTTGGCGTCTTCAATGCTTTTCCTGCGCAGGTATGCACGATAGTATTCGCTGATGATTTGTCCCTGCCGCGCAAATCCTACAATTTTCCCCTCTGCGTTCAATACAGGCAACTCCGGGTACTGAGTCTCCAGGAAGGCATTCAGAACCGTATCCAGTGTGTCATCAAGTTTTACAGAGGCAAACGGAACTTGAACGTCGTGCGCGATCACGACATTTCGCAGCGTATCGGATGATTTTAACAGGGATTGCACATCATCAAGCAGGACCATTCCGGTGTAGGAAGGCGTGGACGACGACTGATGCGGACGAGACACAGGGGCGGCAACCGGCAGAACAACCTCTCGCGTCCGTGTAAACACATCCAGCATTTCAGACAGTGTGTTGGAGGGTTCCAGCGTGTGGTAGTACACAGGATGGTCTATCACAGAACCTATGGTTACGGTGCTTAACAGGTCGGGTGTAAGTTCAAGCTGGTGGACGGGTGAATCGTGAGAGGTTCGGACCTGTTCGGGGTATAGACTCCACCGTCGAGCCACGAGGTGAACCACTACTCCTGAAAAGAGCAGGGGAACGAGCAGCGTGTAGGACCCTGTCATTTCAGAGATCATGATGGTCGTAGCGATAGGGACATTGGCAACCCCCGACAGAAAGGTAGCCATACCGATCATAACATAGGCGCCGGGCTGTGTAACGAGATTTGGCAACAGCGCGTGCATACCTCCGCCAAAAAGTCCGCCGAGCATACCTCCTATAACAATGGAGGGAGCGAAGTCACCGCCGGAGCCGCCTGAGCCAATGGTGAGAGAGGTGGCGAATATTTTGAGCAGGGCAAGCATTGCCATTAGGGTGAAGGGAAGGTTCCCGTCGATAGCCTGTTGAAGCCAGCCGTAACTGGAGCCTAGAATAGGCGGAAAAAAGAAGGCCATACACCCGACCACAAGGCCGCCGATGGCGGGTTTGAACTTCTTAGAAACAGGCAGGGGATCAAACACACGTGTTCGTGTTGCTTCGAAGATCCGGACGAAGAAGATGCCGACAATCGCGCAAACCAGCGCAAACAGGATCAGGGGAAGAAGCTCCAGCGGATTCACGAACGCGAAGGCTGGAGTCTTGAACACCGTGCTGGACTCCTCAATACTACTATAGACGGAATAACCTGTAATGCCTGCAATGACGGCAGGCATTAATGCCTCGCTTTCGATGTCCTCGCGGTAAAGAACCTCAACGGCAAAAAAGGCGCCTCCGAGAGGGGATCTAAAAATACTCCCAATTCCTGCTGCAATACCCGCAACCAGTAAGATGCGCCGCTCGCGCGCATCGAGATGCAAGCGTTGCGCGATGAGAGATGCCAGCGCCGCTCCTATCTGTGCGATCGGCCCTTCGCGCCCTGCGCTTCCGCCTGATCCAATCGTGAGGGCTGAAGCGATGCCCTTCACAAGAGGCACGCGCGGTGCAATGATGCTGTTTTCCTGATGGAAAGCCCGGATAACTGCATCGGTGCCTGCTCCCTGGGCGTCAGCGGCGAAGGTATATACGACCCAGCCGCTGAGCAGCCCTCCCAGCGCAGGCAGCAGTAAAAGAAGCCATCTCCGGTCGGGCGACATAGCCTGAGCAAGGTTGAAGATGGTCGCGTCGGAGGCTTCTCCTGCGGGCTGAGGCATTCTATAGCCTGCGGCGTAAGCAAGCGCGAGGTGGCTGACGGAATCGATCAGATATGAAAACAATACAGCCGCGAGAGCGCCGGCAATTCCTATGATCGCGGAATAAGCCATCCAGCGCCCTGTGATGCGCCAGTCAAAGTCATGCTGAAAGAGAAGCAGGGTTCGGGGATAGAGTGACTTAACCAGATTCGAGGAACGGCGACGAGGAGGCATTGAATCTTTTAATCAAATGCAACGGAGGGTAGTTGCTTGAACCGCACGGAGTCACCAAGAGTGATAATAACGCGATAGCCTTGAAACGGCGGCAACCAAAGTTATTGGATGTTTGCCTGTAAACCTACTGCGGGATAAGAAGATGAGCAGCTTTCCCCCGCCAATCCATTGTTCAGGAACGGTATCAAGTTGCAGATCGTTTTACGGACGATTGAATAAGCCGGTCTTATGGTCGTTAGCCGATAGACCATTATATTTCGTCCAATTCAACTCTTATCCATTGCCGTTTTATCATATGGCCAGGAAACCTGATAGAAAGATCGTAGCAGAAACGAGGCCGGCAGTTTATCGCCCGGCTCTTGACCGGGTGATCTTCGTTGTTGCCCTCCTGGGCGTGTTGGTTACCGTACACCTTCAGATCCAGCAGAGCCGGGGCTTTGATCGCGGCTGTCTTGGCTTTACAACTTCTCAGGCTGTCGAGGCGACGTTCGACTGTGAGGCTGTCGTGCAAAGCAGCGCCGGTCGTCTTTTCGGCATATCCAATGCCACCCTGGGGATGTTGTTTTATATTGTTATTGCCGCCATAACAGCGGGTATTGCCTTTGGGTCCGGCAATTCAGTATACCGACTGAAACAGCTTCGCGCCTTGCTTATCGGGATCGGGTTTTTGTTCACCCTGTATCTGGTATACTACCAGTACTTTGTACTGGATGAATTCTGTGCGTTATGTCTTATCTCTGCAGCAATTATGACAGTCCTTTTCGGGCTGCAATTGGCTGATTATTTCACTCACTCTTCCAGAAAAAGAATTGCTATGCAGTCAAAAAAATTCGCTCGGGACGGAGCGCTGTTCGCTTCTCTCACGGTAATCGTTCTTGTACTGGCGGGCGCCGATATGCTCTACTACAGCGGTCTGGAACGTTCAACAGCAGCGCCGGCAGTGGTGGAAGCTGCCGGCAATCCGGCTGTAGCGCCGGCAGGGAGCGCGGCTGAATGCTATTACGATCCGGAACGCAAGCCGGTGACGAACTACCTGGATCTGATAAGTTTCAGTGATCCGGCTCAGGGGAAGCCGGATGCGCCAGTAACCGTGGTTGAGGTGTTTGAGCCAAACTGTGGTCATTGCAAGGACCTGCATCCGATAATGAAGCAGGTCGTTGCGAAATACGGCGATCAGGCCCGGTTCTACTTTAAGCCGGTCATGTTCTGGCAGGACATCTCGATGACCCAGATGCAGGCGCTTGCTTATGCCGCTCAGGAAGGGAAGTTCTTTGAAATGATAGATCGCCAGTTCGCCATGCAGCAGCGCGGCGGATTGTCGCTTGACCAACTCAAGTCTGTAGCTGAAGAGATCGGACTCGATCAAAAGAATATGGCCGAGCGCATCGAGGAAGGCGCTTATCAGGATCTCGTTCTCCAGCAGCGAAAGCAAATTGTAGAAGATTTCGGCATCACGCGCGTGCCTGCCGTTATGATTAATGGGCGATTTGTGGGGGGCGAGCGCACGGTCGAATGTCTTGGAAGGCTTATTCAGGAAGCGGCATCAAAGTAAGTCTGTATCAAAGGTCAACCAGACCCATTGGCGGCATTTGTTGCTGGAAAGCAGAAAAGAAATTCAATTCGTCCAATCTTGATTCAAGGCGCTGTTGTTGGTCGCAACCTGCTTTGTAAGTTGCAAAGCCCGCTTCGTTTTGCAGAAAAAATCATCTCAGGACCTATTTATGACTGTTGAAATCCCGGCAGACAGCCTCAAGGAAACCGGCATCGACGAACTTGCGATCAATACAATACGCTTTCTGGCGGTTGACGGAGTCCAGCGAGCCGGCAGCGGACATCCCGGTATGCCTATGGGGTGCGCACCCCTGGCCTACTTGCTCTGGACGCGGCATCTCCGGCATAATCCAAGTGACCCGACCTGGGTGAACAGGGACCGCTTCATCCTGTCTGCCGGGCATGGTTCCATGCTATTGTATTCGCTGCTCCACCTGACGGGATACAATATGCCGATGGAAGAACTCATGCAGTTCAGGCAGTGGGGAAGTAAAACGCCTGGCCACCCTGAGCACTTTCTGGCAGATGGGATCGAGACCACAACGGGGCCTCTGGGACAGGGCTTTGCAACGGGAGTCGGCATGGCAATGGCAGAAACCTTTCTGGCAGCCCATTTCAACCGTCCTGGTTTTCCGGTGCTGGATCACTTCATCTACGCCATCGTTTCCGACGGGGATCTGATGGAAGGTGTTTCCCATGAAGCCGCTTCGCTAGCCGGTCATCTTGGTCTTGGTAAGCTCATCTACTTCTACGACGACAACGAAATCTCCATCGACGGAAGTACGGACCTGTCTTTTACGGAAGACGTAGCCAGGCGGTTCGAGGCATATAACTGGCACGTTCAGTATGTAGACGATGGAAATGATCTGGAGGCCATCGACGCGGCGATTCTTTCCGCGCAGGAGGTTGCTGATCGCCCTTCCCTGATTGGGGTGCGTACGGTGATCGGGTTCGGGAGTCCGAATAAGCAGGGCACTTCGGCTTCACATGGCGAACCACTGGGAGAGGAAGAAGTGGCGCTTTCGAAGCGTAACCTCGGCTGGCCTGAAGAGAAGCAGTTCTATGTCCCGGAAGAAGTTGCCGTACACATGAGAGAAGGAACTGCTGAAAGAGGGGCGCAGCTACAGGAAGGATGGAACGCAATGCTGGGGCAATACCGGAGTGCGTATCCGGAAGAAGCGGCTCGGTTAAAAGAATGGTTGTCCGGCGTGTTGCCGGAGGGATGGAAGGAGGCGCTGCCTGTTTTCGAGGCTGGTCAGAAGGTAGCCACCCGTGCGGCAGGAGGGAAAGTGTTGAACGCGGTTGCTTCCCGGCTTGGATTTCTGATAGGTGGTTCGGCGGACCTTACGCCTTCCAACAAGACGGACGTAAAGGGGCGAACGGATTTTCAGAAGGACAACCCTTCCGGAAGTTATTTCCGATTCGGGGTGCGTGAGCATGGTATGGCAGCGGCCTGCAATGGAATGGCGCTCTATGGCGGAGTTCGTCCGTATTGCGGCACCTTTTTCATCTTCAGCGACTATATGCGTCCGGCGCTGCGGTTGAGCGCATTAATGGGCGCGCCGGTCATCTATGTTTTTACACACGACTCCATAGGCATCGGGGAAGATGGCCCGACCCACCAGCCTATCGAGCAACTGATGTCACTCAGGGCAATGCCTAATCTCATGCTTATTCGGCCGTGTGATGCCAATGAGACGGTTGAGGCATGGCGCGTGGCGATTGAGCACTCCACCGGACCTGTGGCGTTGCTGCTTACAAGGCAGGGGCTTCCGACGCTGGATCGGGAGAAAATGACGCCTGCAAGTGAACTGGAGAAAGGTGCATACATCCTGAGCGATTCGGAAGGAACTCCGGAGTTGATTCTTATCGCATCGGGAAGCGAAGTGCAGCATATAGTAAAAGCCGCTGAAACATTGCGTGCGGAAGGGCGCAATGTAAGGGTGGTGAGTATGCCTTCGTGGGAACTGTTCGAGGGGCAGCCTGATGATTACCAGAATTATGTTTTTCCGCGCGAAGTTACGCGCCGCCTTGCCGTGGAAGCAGGTGCGACCCTGGGCTGGGAGCGTTATGTAGGATTACAAGGGCGGGCCATAGGAATTGACCGCTTTGGAGTTTCTGCCCCTGTAAACGTCGTGATGGAAAAGTTCGGCTTCACTGCTGATAATGTTCTGGCAACTGCACGCGAGATGCTTGATTAGCTGATTCCTCGTGTTTTGTGGCAAGAACCTCGCCTGGCGTCTGCCTGCGCGATCGGTTTCCGGTAGGGAGCGCACAAGCTGGAACAGGAAGAAGCGCGCCATGGCCCGTTTTCTTACACGCTATGGTTGTATGCGTTTATGGATTGGCCAGAACAGGAAGAAGCTTCATGCACCAGGGTTCTTTCTGATCGGCTTCGGGATGCTTGTATCTGTTGGCATCCGGAACGCCGGCGCGCAGGCGAAAACCTCTACGGACTGGGCCTGGAAGCCGCTCTTACAACATAAGGGTGTAGAGTTTTCCTTTCTCTTTTACAGCGAGGCGGATAACGCTAACAATGGTGTTGTAATCAAGCTGGCTAATACGAACAACTATCCTGTTGTCTATCACTTCAAGGTTGTCTTTCGCTCCGATGAAAAGACCCACGTCGAAGCAGTAAACGGCTTTCTGCGTGAGGGAGAGGTCAAAACAGGCAGTTCCGCAGGGTTATTCTGGATTCCATTCACAGATGGATGCACCATCTCGGAAGTTGAGCTGCGTGGATACAAGGTCAGCAGGTTGACGGAGGCGCCTCCCTGAGGGCGGGCACAGGCAGGGCTTCACAGAGCCTGGCAGAAGGGCAGTTCTTGAAGCCATAGTCTGGTTATAGCCGATGAGAGAGTTCATCGAAAGCGCGTGCAGAAAGCGAAACTTAGCAGAGGCAGCACAGTTTTTTGGTGCGTTTTTTGACGAGACTGCCTCCGGGAGTCAAACAAGTATGATCGAGAGAAAGATCAGTCATGTTACCTATAGATGCATTGTTCGCCGCCCCTATTGGGGCGCTGCTGATATTTCTGCTCCGCATCGTAGACGTATCTATGTCGATGATGCGGATGATTCTGGCGGTGAGAGGCCATCGAGGCATCGCTGCTTTCATCGGGTTTTTTGAAGTCCTGATCTGGCTGGTTGCAGTAGGCCATGCGCTTCAACATATGCAGTCTATCTGGCATATCGTTGGTTATGCCGGTGGTTTTGCAACGGGTAATTACGTTGGAGTCTGGCTTGAGGGACGGTTTGCCCTCGGGATGAATGTTGTTCGTGCGGTATTCCGGGGCGATCCTCTCGGAAATGCCGGGCCGGTCGCCGCGTCGGTGTTACGCGAACAGGGGTATGCTGTGACAGAAATGCCCGGACGAGGAAAAGAAAGCGCGGTTGATATCCTCAACATTGTAGTTCCAAGACGCCGGGTGCCTGAAGTGCTCCGGACGCTGCAAGAACAGGATTCCACAGCGTTCTTTACGGTTGAGGAAGTCAGAAAAACCCATGGAGGATTTATCCCCGGAGGGGGGTATGTGCGTCCCGGAGGCCGTAAAATGCCTTTTCTGACGCGCACTACATAAAACGCGGCGGTCTTTACCTGAGTAAAAGGAGAGATCTTTATTTAATCTCTTACACGTCCAGCATATCGTCAAGTGTAATCACTATAGACGGTGTTGCGTGGTCAAGCTGGTTGAAGACAGTTGCTTTAAACCATTTCCACTGATGGCGTCCGGTATTGAGCCGGAGGAGCCATGATGCCCCAGCTTTTCCGTAGCAAACCATGTCAGCGACATCGCGCATGACCTGGTACAGGTTTTTGTTATGGATGTGAGAAAAGAAGCAAGGCTCAACAGGTTGCTCCGGGTCATACTCAAGCAAACGCCGGGCGTTCAGGTTAATGTGTTGGATCGTTCCTTCGCCATCTAGAACAAGAGCAGGGGTGTGGGTTGTAAGCGTTTGCTGGAAGCGCTTCCGAAGGGGTGTGTTCAACCCGGCTCCCGCATAAGAATCAATAATAGTTTTGTGATCCAAGACGGATGTTTCCATGCAGCCTCCTCAAGCATTCTTATATTTACTACTAGCGGCTTTGCTCGTTTACTGATCTGAATTGCCTGGACTGTTCCACAGACGGATGATTGGTTTTTTGTTTGAAGTCGGATATTCTGGGCGCCTTATCAAAACTATGTTTCAGCATTTCCAGTTTCATGAGTTTATGGTTTTTGCAGTCTGGTAACATAGGCTCACTTTGTGTCACGCATTCGCTACCTGTAGTCCTTGTATTCCGGGTATGGCGCTTCCCAAACATCGTTGTGTATGAAGGTAGTTTCGTTTTCCAGTGGGGCCAGCGATTGGATGCGCGCGTTTGGGGCAGAGGACTCTTTTTACGATCTGAGCAGTGAACGCAGCCGTCTGGCTGCCTTTGAAAATGGGATAGGCCGGGAGGCCATAGAGGTGGTTCTGGCTTGCTCGAGAGATGAGGGGAGTGATCTTGAGCAGTATCTCCACTCGCTGCAGACAACCGGCACAGACATTAAACCGCTTGTTCTGGATTTCCGGCCTCAGACCCTGAAAGAAGTAGTGGATATGGGGCTTCGGATCGGGCATACAACCGGTCATTTTGAAGCCGCAATGCGATGGATCGGTGCGGCAGAACATCGACTCCAGGTAATCAGATCCCTTCTGAAATTGCAGCGAGATGCGGATACAAGTAAATACGATCGGGTGGTTGTTCTGGACCGGCTTGATCCATTGTGTGTTGCAGGTTACTGGGTCTCCGAAATCGTAGAAATGGCGGGAGGACAGCCCCTGCTGTCCATACAGGGTAAACCTGGATATGAGGTTACGTGGAAAGAGGTTATGGCTGCTGATCCTTCGGTGATCCTGGTTGCGTTACGTGGGGGGCCTCCAGACGAGTCGATGCTTCAAAGCGTGCGCGAGACTTTTTCAGAACTCAACCGATCTCGCGCAGCGCCTGGGAAATCTCCTGACCTTTATGTTTGCGATGGGCGGAAATACTTTAATCTGCCGGGGCCGGGGGTTTACCGTTCCATCGAGCTAGCTGCCGCTATACTGTACCCCGCGGAAATGCCCTCGAACGATTTACATGAAGCCAGATCCAGGTTCCTGCGCATTACGCCCGCGTAACTTGCACAAGGAGCGGGTTGCCCACGAGAAATCCGAATCACATCGCCTCCACTTTCCCTTGAAGTGCAAAGCAGGCATTTACGCCCTACCTGTCAACTTTTGAAGCGGTATCCGATGCCGTAAACTGTTTCGATATAAATGGGAGTTGCGGGGTCGGGTTCAACTTTCTTGCGCACCGAAGCGATATGCCTGTCGATAGTGCGCGTGACAATGTCATATTCGATATTCCACACGTCCCGGAGCAGTTGTTTGCGAGTAACGATTCTATTGCGGTTGTTAATCAAATACCGGAGGATGTCGAATTCGAGCGCAGTAAACGAGAGGGGTTCGTCGTCCCGGAAGGCTTCGTGTGTGCTGAAGTTAACTTTCACATCTCCGATGGTGTAGATGTCCATAGGAGTTTTATCCGGGGGCTGCGTTCTGTGCAATATGGCCTTGACACGCGCCGCAAGTTCCTCTGCATTGAAGGGTTTGGTTATGTAATCTTCAGCGCCCAGTCCGAAGCCTTTCAGAATATTCTCCTGTTCTCCCCGGCCTGTCAGCATGAGAACGGGAGCATTCACCCCCATCTCCTGTGACTCCTGGAGCACATCGAAGCCGCTCTTGTTCGGCAACATGACATCCAGCAGAACAACATCGTAATCGGGGTTTTCACGCAGTTTCTCGATGGCTTCCTCGCCATCTCTGGCAAGGGAGACATCGTACCCGTTGATCTCGAAGAACTCCTGAAGTCCCATTCGGATGTCGGGGTCGTCTTCCACAATCAGCATGTGAAAGAGCGTATCGGTGGTCTTCGTAGCATTTTTCTCCATAATCCATAATCTCAGGTCAAGAGATGAACATGACATCTACCGCATTTGGCCTTCCAACGATTCGAAGTTGCTTAGTCGTAGATTGATGGCATTCTCGTGCGCGTAAGAACGTACTGTCAACAGTATAATAAACGCTTCTTACCTCTTTGACCGGAATATAACGTCGATTCAGAGCTAATGCTACTTAAATTGACTGCCTGCTTCCGAAGCGCTCGCTGGTTGGAAGAAAGATTGGTCAGCGGGCAGCTAAGGGCAGACTAATCAGATTGGCAAACATCTTATAAGCGCCGGGATGGAGCATTTTAAGCTGGCGATACCATACCAACGGGGTATACAGATAGGTCCCTTTGCCATATTCGCTGAGTAGCAGACCTCCCCGCAATGGGTTTTCTCCTTCATCATGGACGCTCAAAAGTTCCTGGTAGCGCGTATCATAGACCTCGGGGAAATACAAACCGCGCTCCTGAGTCCAGTCTGTCCAATCATTGGGGACGATCTCGTTAGGTTGGTGAAAGAGCACATGATCGGAAAGGAGCACTTCAACAGGAGCATCCTCCTGCGTGACCCTGGCTCGACTCAGCGCCAGGGGGTAGGGGGCAAAGTCCGATTCCCAGTCGAAGGTCTTCTGGTAGTTTACTACGAGGTGACCTCCGTTATTTACCCAATCAAGGAGTTTGTCATTATGCGTCCGGAGATCCGGGCGAACCGCATAGGCGCGGATATCAATTACAATGGTATGAATGCCTTCAAAACTCCCCTGCGCCAGCCCCAGACTATCAAGTTTGACGTAGCGGACCTCCATCTCGTCCAACGCCATACTCAGCGTGTTGTCATAGCTTTCAATCAGTCCGACGCGCAAGCCTTCGGGTACAGCGACCGTAAAGGCACGTCCGGGAATCTGTGCCTGAGCGGTGGAAGCGATGCCGGATACAGGAGATGCCACGCCTGTAAATGTTATGGTGTAGCTTCCATGCTCGAGTTTCTCCGGTAGAGGAATCTGTACTGTGTCCAATCTGGAAGTTATTGCAGAAACGGGATAGACTTTCTGGTTCTGGTAGAGGACGTTGCGATCCTCATCTCTGGAAACTGCGACGTTGAGCGTAACCTGCTTGACGGAAGGGTCAAGAACCTCAAATCTGTATGGAACCCGGTTGGTCCCAGAGCGAAACCGGAAGACTTCAGCGACCGGTTGGACGACTAGAGGCGGCGCAATCTCAAGAGGCAGGTAACCGGCGCCCAGGAGGGTATTGGTGGCAGCGCCGTATATGGCATAGACTATCGGGGGGTGGTTCTGGAACCTGTCATATTGCCGGAGGGCTTTCGGCAGTGTAGCAGGCGCGTCAGGCGATATGTTCAGGTTGCTTATGCCGGGGCTGTTATCTGACAGGTAGAGGGTAGTATCGATAGCGCCCGAAAAGGTCCAGCGGAGCCGTCGTTCAGGAAGAAGATCTACGTCCCATCGCAGTTGAATTCTCTGGCCGGGTGTTGCGATGCTGTCGCTAAGTGTGAGCAGTTGCGGGGACAAAGAGGGCGCTCTGCCTGAGTCGATCTGGTAAGTTAGATCAGGTTGCGCGAGATGGTTTTCTTCCAGGTTGCCTGCAAGATCGTTCGGATCAACAGGAGCCTGTGTCGAAGATCGCAGAAGTGCAAATCTAGTGGCGGGCGCTCGTAAACGCCCGGCGAACATCTCCATGCCCTGAGAAGCGTGCTCCCGCAGCGCATCCATGGCAAGGTCTCCATAGGATTTACCGACTTCGCCGGACAGATTGCCTACAGGAACGGCTACATCATGTTCGCCTGCATCTCGCCATCTGCGCAGGAACAGTCTTTTCACTTGCCAGAGATCGACCCCGTCTTCCTGCAACTGCTCCGGATGAAAGGAAGAGTCCGCTGCCAGTTCAAATGCATCATAGGCAGCGATGCCGACTGCCTGGTGATGTCCATGTTGTCTGTATGGGCCTACCGTGACAGTGTCATGGTTGGTGAACATGACATCCGGCTTGAGCTTTCGAACGAGATACACAAGACGAGCAGTTACCTTGTCGCGTCCACCCCAGCGTGCAAAGGCTTCCTCAGCATGTTTGGAAAATCCGAAATCATAAAAGTTCAGGAAGAATATCTGCGTTCCCAGTATGCGGGCGGCCCTTTCCGTTTCCACAGTGCGCAGCGCTCCGAGTTCCTGGTATAGCTCAGGTCCGATCTCGTTTTGACCTCCTTCTCCTCTGGTAAAGATGACACTGTAGGCAATAGCGTTCTCGGCCCTGCGATAGTATGCCAGTGTGCTGCCGTCCTCATCGTCGGGATGAGCAGCCAGATTCATCACCACGAGCGGGCTTGAAGCCTCCTGCGCAGTGGCCGTCAGGAGCGCCGTTGCAGGCAGGAGCAAGAGAAGAAAAAAAGAAGCGACAAAAAGCTTGCGGGCCATAATCAAGGTAGTAATTTTCGTGTGGCAGGCGCCGTCTTGCCGTCAGGAATGTTTCCTCTGGATCGAGCGTTGCGCACCAGGGCAGAAACTGGAAGAGCCTGTTTTCAGGCTACGCTGTGCTTGAACGGAAGCTCCCGTCGCAGGCGCAGGTTCAACTTTGTGCAAAGACGGAATCATGTGCAGGGGGACAGCGTTAGTGTCCGCCCGGCCTTACGACTCGACTGTTCCATCAATCCCAGCACAACAACGTGAATAAAACGGATATTATCCACCGTATAGCATCCGGAACCGGCTTGACCAAACGGGAAACCGAAGCCGTTGTTAACGGCTTTGTCGCCACCGTGGTAAATGCGCTGGCAGAAGGTGAGACCGTTGAGATCAGAGGCTTTGGGTCCTTTAAGGTGCAACATCGCGCTGCGCGGTCTGTTCACAACCCGCGTACGCGGAAGGTAGTTGAGGTAGCAGAGCGATACGTACCTGTATTCAAGGCGGCCCGCAATTTCCGCGAGGTTGTTGATCATGCTGGCAGGTTCAGCCAATAAGTCTCATCCTGTGAGGTTGGGTTTGCGTCGGTCAGAGCGCAATGCGCTCCGCAGGTGACTCGAATAATTTTCTGAATGGATATGGTTTGTCCAGAATGTGGCGCACGTGTCAAGGCAGATGCTGACGTATGTGATCTGTGTGGAGCGCCGTTGCCAAGTAATCATGGAATGCCTGAAACGGCTGAGGAGGTGTTCAGCGCCGAACCTCCAAACGTAACAGGCAAGGAGGCAGGCGGCATGGAAAAGGAGGAGGCATCCGGACCCTTTTGCAATGGGTGTGGCTGGCACAACCCCGTCGGAGCGCGTTATTGTAGTATGTGCGGCGCTTCTCTACAGGACGTATCTTCCCTTGGAAGCTTGCGTCCCTCCATTGCCGAAGATCGTGCTGAAGCAATGCACCTGCCTGTCGCCCCTTCTGCGGCAGGAGCAGGCACAGGCTCTACGCAAGCAACGGCGTTGCCTGGCAAGCAGATAGCGATAATCGTAGGCGCGGGCGTGCTGCTGGTCATTACGCTCTTTATGATTACTGTTTTCAGC
This sequence comes from uncultured Rhodothermaceae bacterium, assembly GCA_965365465.1. GTDB lineage: Bacteria > Bacteroidota > Rhodothermia > Rhodothermales > DASSAV01 > CBDUBU01. The sequence goes on along the minus strand of CBDUBU010000001.1, from coordinate 1,307 downwards.
AGGGATGCGCAGCGCAGTTCCAGTATTGCGGATACCCCTGCAATGGAGCAACTCGATCAACCGCAGTCAGAGGAAGCCGCTGCTCCTCTCTCTCCGCAAATCGCGGAACAGGTAGAGGCGTTCGAGGCTGACATTGCTGCGCTTGACGGGAATGAAAAAGTAGAGAAGCAGCGTCAACTGGTGAACCTGTTGATTGGCTCCGGACGCATGGATCGCGCCGCTATGGAGCAGGCTAAAATTGCGGATGAGCTAAACACCACGGAAGCCTGGACGCAGGCCGGCAACCTGTATTATGATTGGATGCAGTCTCTTCAGGGCCAGCAAAAGGTAACCGCAGCGCGTCTTGCGGTTGACGCTTACCAGCGTGTATTACAGCAGGATCCAGAGAATCTGGACGTGCGCACCGACATGGCATGGGCCGTGCAGTTCGTGCCTGAAAAGCCTATGGAGGCTATCACACAGACAAACCTTGTGTTGGAGAAAGACCCTGATCACGTACAGGCCAACTTCAACAAGGGCATTTTTCTGCTTCAAATCAGCAGGTTGGATCAAGCCGTAGAGCAGTTTGAAAAAGTAAAGCAGATCGTGGGAGAGCAATCTCCTGTATATAATCAGGCCAATGAAGCAGTGCTCTACATTCGTAGTTTGCAGGAGCCTGCCGGATCTTGAGGGGTTGCGCTATCGGTTGATGCGTAAAATATAATATGATGGCAAGGGACAGACGAAGCTCTGTGACGGCGATAGGGCTGTTTTTTGCTTTGCTAGCAGCCGGCTGTCAAGCCAGTTACCCGGTTTTGGAAGATGCCAGTCAGGGGCCGGCTGTGTCCTACACTGCCATAACCGACTCTCTGGTATCAGATCCGCAGATGGAGGCGATGGTTGATCCATACCGGGATCAACTCCAGGCTCTGGTTTCTGAGGTGATAGGAACGGCGCCGGCTCCGCTTACGGTTGGAAGACCGGAAGGAACGCTGGGAAACATGGCTGCGGATGCCATGCTGGAGGCAGCGCAGGCATTAAGTAGTGAGCCTGTAGATATAGCACTAACGAACAATGGCGGGCTGCGTGCGCCTATCCCTGCCGGAGCCGTCACGGTCGGCGATATCTATGAGTTGATGCCCTTTGAGAACAAACTCGTGATCCTGACTGTCAGCGGAGTGCAGATAGACTCTCTGGCGCAACAAATTGCAAGAATAAAGGGCGAACCTGTTGCCGGGTTGTCTTTTGCAATACTACCCGACGATGCGGGTGCAGCCAATATCCGAGTCAACGGAATGTTGTTGGAAAAAGACCGCCGCTATCGGCTC